>NZ_DAWEMK010000001.1:0-4053 GCF_052362415.1 Paratractidigestivibacter sp.
TCCTCTCTGCCCTGGGCCCGGACGCCGGGACCACCTACGGCTTCGGCGATGCGGAAAACGACCTGCCGCTGTTCGCGGAGGTCGACGTCCGTGTGGCGATGGGCAACGCCGTCGACGCGCTCAAGGCGCGGGCCGACTACGTGACGGGCAGCGTCCACGAGAACGGCGTCGTCTCCGGGCTGGCGCACTTCGGCCTCATCTGAGGCGCGGCGTCGGGCGGCGCGGCGAAAAAGGGCGCTGTGGCACGGTGCGTTGCAAAAAGAGGGGCTGTGGCACACGATTCCATGCCACAGCGGCAATTCTCGCCACGCGCCGTGCCACAGCGGCGATTCTCGCCACGCTCGGGGCCAGCTCTGCACACCGGCGCGTGCACGGCGCGGGCTTCTTTCCACCCGCCGCGCGGCACACGACCGCCACGGCCCGGACGTATACTACAGGGTGGCTCATTCACGCCAACAACCCGAAGGGATACGCATGAGCGAGAAGAAAGACCCCAAGGACACCTGCGTCCTCGTCACCGGCGGCGCCGGCTTCATCGGCTCCCACACCGTCGTCGAGCTCCTCCAGAACGGCTACCAGGTCGTCATTGTCGACGACCTTTCCAACGCGTCCGAGAAGGTCCTCGACCGCATCGACACCATCGTGGGCGAGGACGCCGCCGAGCGCCTCACCTTCTACCGTGCCGACGTCAACGACCGCGTCGCCCTCGAGTGCATCTTTGACTCGAACCCCATCGACCGCGTGATCCACTTCGCCGGCTTCAAGGCCGTCGGCGAGTCCGTGGTCAAGCCGATCGAGTACTACACCAACAACCTCGGCAACACGCTCACCCTCGTGGACGTCATGCGCGAGCACGGCTGCAAGTCCATCATCTTCAGCAGCTCCGCCACCGTCTACGGCGACCCGGACTCGCTGCCCCTAACCGAGGCCAGCCCCAAGAAGAACGCCACCAACCCCTACGGCTGGACCAAGTGGATGATCGAGCAGATCCTCACCGACCTCCACACCGCCGACCCCGAGTGGAACGTCGTCCTTCTTCGTTACTTCAACCCCATCGGCGCCCACCCCTCAGGCCTCATGGGCGAGGACCCCAAGGGCATCCCCAACAACCTGCTGCCCTACGTCGCGCAGACCGCCATCGGCAAGCGCTCCGAGGTCCACGTCTTCGGCGACGACTACCCCACCCCCGACGGCACCGGTGTGCGCGACTACATCCACGTCTGCGACCTCGCGACCGGCCACGCCGCCGCGCTCGCGTGGATGAACGGCCGCGAGGGCGTCGAGATCTTCAACCTCGGCACCGGCCGCGGCACCTCGGTCCTCGAGATCATCAAGGCCTTCGGCCGCGCCTGCGGCCACGACGTGCCCTACGTCATCGACCCGCGCCGCGCCGGCGACGTCGCCGAGAACTACGCCGACTGCACCAAGGCCAAGGAGCAGATGGGCTGGGAGGCCAAGTACGGCATCGACGAGATGTGCCGCGACTCCTGGAACTGGCAGTCCAAGAACCCCAACGGCTACGCCGACGCCGACGACGCCGAGTAGGTGCCCGACCCGATGACCGCCCAGACGAACATCGCCGCGAGCACGGCCGCCGAGGCCGCAGCCTTCCCCCTCGAGGAGAAGCCCGGCGCGCTCTTTGCCGCCTATCTGCAGCGCACGCGCCCGCAGATCGACAACTACCTCGCGCGCACGGCCGCGGCCTGCGCACCCGGCACGCCCGAGGCGACCGCCGCCGACCTCGATCGCTTCCTCTACGCACCTCTTGCCCGCTTTACCACCTCGGGCGGCAAGCGAACCCGGCCGGCGCTTTGCCTGCTCGGCTGCGAGGCCGTGGGCGGCGAGGCGGCGCGCGCCATGAGCGCGGCGGCGGCCATCGAGGTCTTCCAGTCGGCGGCCCTTATTCACGACGACATCGCCGACGAGTCCGAGCTGCGCCGCGGCGAGCCGTGCACCTACGTGACGGAGGGCACGGGCGTCGCCATCAACATCGGCGACCTCGGCCTCACCGATGTGCTCGGCTATGTGCTGCGCGACCAGGGCCTCCCCGCCGACGTGCGCCTCGCCGTCATGGAGAAACTCCTCCAGATGGAGGAGCGCACCATCGAGGGCCAGGCGCTCGACCTCGGCTGGGTCCGCGACGGCCGCTGGGATATCTTGCCGGAGGACTACCTCTACATGGCGTCCCACAAGACCGCCTACTACTCGGCGGCAATCCCGCTGGTGGCGGGCGCAATCGTGGGCGGCGGCACGCCCGAGCAGCTCGCCGCGCTCGACGGCTTCGGCATGGCGGCCGGCCTCGCCTTCCAGCTGCAGGACGACCTCCTGAACCTCGTCGGCGATGCCGACGCCCAGGGCAAGGACTTCCGCAGCGACATCACCGAGGGCAAGCGCACGCTGCTTGTGGTCTGGGCGCTCTCGCACCTCAGCCCTGCAAAGAAGGACGAGCTCATCGGTATCCTCGAGTCAAAGACCGCAGACCCCGCCTGCCTCGCGCGCGCCGTCGAGCTCATCGAGGATGCGGGCGCCGTCGACCACGTGCGCGCCTATGCTCGCGAGCTCGTGGCCAAGGCCAAGGGGCACCTTTGCGGCATCGAGATTTCCCCGGAGGCTCGCGGGGTGCTCGCATCTATGGCAGACTTTTTCGTGGAGCGCGCGGGCTAGCGCTCGAACTCGCCGCCGAGCGAAGGCGGCAACGCACTAGGAGAGACTTTTATGGAACCCATTCAGGAAGGCGCCCAGGGCGCCGCGGTTGAGGACATCCAGGAGCGGCTGAAGTCGCTCGGCTACCGCATCGACGAGGGCGAGCTCGCCGGCCAGGCGTTTGGCCGCTCCACCGCCACCGCCGTCGCGCGCTTCCGCCTCGATCACGAGCTCAGCCTCGGCGAGGCGGTGGACGCCCCCACGTGGTCCGCGCTCGTGGACGAGTGCTACCAGCTCGGAGACCGCACGCTCTACCTGCGGCTCCCCAACTTCCACGGCAACGACGTGCGCCAGCTCCAGGAGCGCCTGAACGTCCTGGGCTTCTCGTGCGGAGAGCCCGACGGCTGCTTCGGCGTCCACACCGAGGCCGCGGTCAAGCTCTTCCAGGAGAGCGTCGGCGCGCTTGCCGACGGCATGGCGTTCCAGGACACCTTCGACGCCATCGAGCGTCTCAAGCACGTGTGGGGCGGCAAGCCCGCCGCGGGCCCGCACCCCTCCGGCTCCATGGGCTTCGCCCGCGCCGCGAGCGTGCTCGACGGGATCGGCCTAGCCATCATGGCCGAGAACCCCATCGCTCGCAACGTCGCGGGCCGCATCCTCAACCTCGCCCAGGCCACGAACGACAGCTGCGGCATCGAGGTCGTCAACTCCGTCGACGAGGCGAGCGAGCACGTACGCGCCGCGGTAACGCTCTCGGCCACGCCGCACGACCCCAAGGCCAAGCCCGCCGTGGGCAGCGTCGCGCTCGACGACGTGGACACGCTGCCGCTGCGCCTGCGCACCGCGCTTCAGGTCTCGCGCAAGCGCCCGCCCGCGGCGCGCATCGAGCTACCCGTGGGCGCCGACCCCAACGGCAGCTTCACCATCGGCGACGCCCAGACCTACGCTGTGCTGCTGCTCGACGCCATCTGCGCCGCGTTCGACGGCTTGGAGCTGTAGGGGATTCGGCGAAAAGGCTCTGCGCGGCGGCGGCGCGCCGTTTGGTTGCCCGATTTGCCCTGCGCTCCGCCGCCCGTCGTTTAGGTGCCCAGCCGAGGCGCCGTTGCTGATCCGTTTAGATGTCCAATCCATACGCCATTGCCGATCCGTTTGGTTGTCCAATCGGCTCGGCAACGGCGCTTTTTTCGTTGGCGGCACGACGAGGTCGCAATCTGCGTTCTTAACTCCCCGCCCGCGCGCCCAGCAACGCCCCAGGACCCACGCCTATTCGCTTAGTCAGTTTTCGTTTGCGGACTTCGCGAGTAGGCGATGGTTTTCTGTTTATAAAACCGCAGGTAGAAGGCGTGCGCAAATTGAGGCTACTTGAGGAACCGCCAAATGAAAACTGACTAAGCGAAGCCCGGGCGCGGC
>NZ_DAWEMK010000001.1:4063-24072 GCF_052362415.1 Paratractidigestivibacter sp.
GGTTCTGCACGGTATCGCCGTGGCGGGCCCGGTTCTGCACGGCATCGCCGGCCGCGGCGGGCCCGGGCAAAAAAGGCCGCCCGTCGATGACGAGCGGCCCGCATGCGCGCAGATGGCAGGGGTAGTAGGATTCGAACCCACATTGATGGCACCAAAAACCACTGTCCTAACCATTGGACGATACCCCTGTGCGTCCGCCATTGTACCAATAAGCCGGCACCTCCCGCCACCTCAAGCGACCTGAGCGAATAGCGCTCCGCCAGAATCCTGCGGATTTTACGCATCGCGTATAATGCGGCCCGAAATCGTTCCAATCGGTCAAATGGCTGCGTTATTATTGTGAGCGGTATTTTCTGGGACAAGCAAACTTCGCTTTTGGAGGCACATCCATGCCCATGACCGCGATCATTCTCGCCGCCGGCGAGGGTACGCGCATGAAGTCCCGTCACCCCAAGGTAATGCACAAACTGCTCGATCGCCCGCTCGTCTCGTGGGTCACGCGCGCGGCGCGCAACGCCGGGGCCGACCGCATCATCGTGGTCGTCGGCAACGGCGCCGCCGAGGTGCGCGCGCACCTCGCCTCCGAGACCGACGTCGAGTGCGTCGAGCAGACCGAGCGCCTGGGTACGGGACATGCGACCCGCGTAGCCATCGAAGCCGCGCACGTCACCGAGGGGCCCGTCGTCGTACTCAACGGCGACCTCCCGCTCATCGAGGCCGACACCATCCGCGCCTTCGCGGACTCCGTCGCCGACGGCGAGCACGCCTGCGCCATCCTGACCATGACCCCGCCCGACCCCTTCGGCTACGGCCGCGTGGAGCTCGCCGCAGACGGCACGGTCGAGCGCATCGTGGAGCAGAAGGACTGCACGCCCGAGCAGGACAAGAACCTCCTTGAGTGCAACGCCGGCTGCTACGCTTTCGACGGCGCTCTGCTGGCCAAGCACATCGGCGAGGTCGGCTGCGACAACGCGCAGCACGAGTATTACCTGCCCGACATGGTGCAGATCCTCCGCGAGCACGGCCACGCGACGACCATCACCCACTGCGACGACTACGTCGAGGGCCTGGGCGTCAACTCCCGTGTCCAGCTCGCCGAGCTCACCGAGCTCGCGCAGCAGAAGATCAACCGTCGCCTCATGGCGTCCGGCGTCACCATGCTCGACCCCAAGACCGTGTGGGTCGGGCCCGACGTGACCGTCGGCCGCGACACCGAGCTGCTCCCCATGACGATGCTCTGGGGCAAGACTACCATCGGCGAGGGCAACGTCATCGGGCCGAACACACGCCTGACCGACGTCACCGTAGGCGACAACAACTCCCTCGAGGAGACCGTCGGCGTCAACGTGACCTTCGACGACAACATCACCTGCGGCCCGCGCGCCTACCTGCGCGGCGGCGCGCACGTGCTCTCGGGCGCGCACATCGGCACCCACGTCGAGCTCAAGAACACCGTGGTCGGCGAGGGCTCCAAGGTCCCCCACCTCAGCTACATCGGTGACTGCCAGATGGGCGCCCACGTGAACATCGGCGGCGGCTCCATCACCTGCAACTACGACGGCGTCCACAAGAGCCGCACCACCATCGGCGACGGCGCCTTCATCGGCTCCGACACCATGATGGTCGCCCCCGTGAATATCGGGGCCGGCGCGATCACCGGCGCCAGCTCCTGCATCACCAAGGACGTGCCCGCCGACGCTCTGGCCGTTGAGCGCAGCGAGCAGTTCATGAAGGAAGGCTATGCCAGCAAGCGGCTCGAACGACTGAGGAAGGAAGCCTAACAGATGTACGAGAACCTAAGCGATCCCGCACCCATCAACACCGAGATCAAGCTCTACTCCGGCACCGGTAACCCTGAGCTGTCCAAGAGGATCGCGGACATCCTGCACCTCGAGCTCCAGGGCCTGACCACCGAGAAGTTCGCCAACGGCGAGACCTACGCGCGCTTCACCGAGTCGGTCCGCGGCGACGACGTCTTCTTTATCCAGACCATGGCCGGCGCCAACGTCAACGACCTGATCATGGAGACCCTGATCGTGGCCGATGCGGCCAAGCGCGCCTCTTGCCGCAAGTTCACCGCCGTCATCCCCCACTACGGCTACGCCCGCCAGGACCGCAAGGCCGCTCCGCGCGAGCCGATCACCGCGCGCCTCGTCGCAAACCTCCTCGAGGCCGCCGGCGTCGACCAGGTGATCACCGTTGACCTGCACCAGGGCCAGATCCAAGGCTTCTTCAACATCCCGGTCACGCACCTCACCGGCCTGTACCTGCTCGGCGACTACTTCAAGAAGAAGGACCTCGACTGGTCCGAGACCGTCGTCGTCAGCCCCGACATGGGCCGCGCCAAGGCCGCCAAGAAGCTCTCCGACTACCTCGGCTGCGAGGTCGCCATCGCCCACAAGAGCCGCCCGAAGCACAACCAGTCCGAGGTCATGGGCATCATCGGCGACATCAAGGACAAGACCTGCATCGTCAACGACGACATGATCGATACCGCGGGCACTCTCTGCGGCTCCGTCAAGAAGCTCAAGGAGATGGGTGCCGGCAAGATCTACGTCTGCGCCACCCACGGCATCTTCACCGACCCCGCCATCGAGCGCCTGCAGGAGGCTCCCATCGAGGAGTGCGTCGTCACCGACGTCATCCCCTGCGCCGTCGCTAACCAGCCGGGCTCCAAGATCAAGACGATCTCCATCGCCAACGAGCTCGCCGAGGCCATCTACAGCGTGTACACCAACAAGCCGATCTCCAACATCTTTGGCGGCGACCTGAACCTGTAATGACGAAAAGGGACTGTCCCTTTTCGTCATTTTGCGGGGCCGCCCGCGACGTGCGGGCGGCCCCGTTTTCTACTTCATTACCCACTTGGGCCAGTAATGTAGACATGAGCTGCGAGCACCATCGCTTCTCTGAAGGGAGTCATCGTGGCAAAAGCAGCCACCATCATGATTGTCTGCGGGCTCGGCAACCCCGACGCCGAGTATGAGCACACGCGCCACAACGCCGGTTTCGCGACGGTCGACGTCCTCGCCGAGAGCCACGGCGTGCGTTACTGGAAGAGCGAGGCGGGCGCGCAGACGGCCATGCTGTCGTGGCGCGACGCCGACGGCGAGAAGCGCGAGGTCATCCTCGCAAAGCCGATGAGCTACATGAATACCTCGGGCGGGCCCTTGTCCAAGCTCGCGCGGGCGCACCGCGTGCAGCCGGAGCAGATCCTCGTGGTCCACGACGAGGTCGACCTGCCCGCCGGCCAGGTCAAGGTCAAGCTCGGGGGCGGCCTGAACGCCCACAATGGCCTGCGCTCAATCGCCGACAAGCTCGGGAGCCGCAACTTCGCGCGCGTCCAGTTCGGCATCGGCCGCCCACCTGGAAAGATGCAGGTCGCCGACTACGTCCTGCGCGAGCTCAAGGGCAACTTCCTCGAGGAGTTCGAGGTGACGGCGCAGCAGGCGGCAGACGTCGTCGAGCGCGTGCTCACGGAGGGCGCGAAGTAGGGTCTGCCACGGCCTCACAGCTATCCCCCATACTAGAAGATCCCCCGGCGACGGTTCCCGAAGGAACCCGTCGCCGGGGGATCGTTTTTGCGGGCAGAGTATCCTACGCGCGAGGCTGGACTACTTCGTCAGCGCCTCGGTGATGGACGCGGCGGCCTTCTTGCCGGCGCCCATGGCGAGGATGACGGTCGCGGCACCGGTGACGATGTCGCCGCCGGCCCAGATGCGCGGGTCGGTCGTCTGGCCGGTCTCCTCGTCAGCGACGATGTAGCCCCACTTGTTGAGCTCCATCTTGCCGCCGATCTTCTTTGCGAAGGGGTTGGCGTTGGTGCCGATGGCGGAAATCGCGACGTCGCAGGGGATCGTCTCGACGGCGCCCTCGATGGGCACCGGGCGACGGCGGCCGGACTCGTCGGGCTCGCCGAGCTCCATCTTCTGGACCTTGACGGCGCAGACGGTGCCGTCCTCGCCGGCGATGAACTCGAGCGGCGAGACGAGCGGCATGACCTCGACGCCCTCGGCCTTCGCGTGGTGTAGCTCGGCGCGACGGGCGGGCATCTCGGCCTCGGTGCGGCGGTAGGCGATGATCGCGCGCTCGGCGCCCAGGCGCTTGGCGGTGCGGACGGCGTCCATGGCCACGTTGCCGCCGCCGAAGACGACGACGTTCTTGCCGTGCTTGGTCGGGGTGTCGTACTCCGGGAAGTTGTTCGCCTTCATGAGGTTCACGCGGGTGAGGTACTCGTTGGCGAAGAAGACGTTCGGCAGGTTCTCGCCGGGGACGTTGAGGAACTTCGGCAGGCCCGCGCCCGTGGCGACGTAGATGGCGTCGAAGCCCTGCTCGAAGAGCTCGTCGGCGTTGGTGATGTTGCCCACGACAGAGTTGTACTCGAACTTGACGCCCATCTCTTCCAGGCCGTCGATCTCGCGCTTGACGACCGCCTTCGGCAGACGGAACTCGGGGATGCCGTAGACGAGCACGCCGCCGCCGGTGAAGAACGCCTCGAAGACGGTGACGTCGAAGCCGTTGCGGGCCAGCTCGCCGGCGCAGGTGATGCCGGAGGGGCCGGAGCCGACGACGGCGACCTTCTTGCCGTTCTTGGGCTTCATCTGCGGCTTGGAGGCCAGCTCAGGCTGGTCGCCGACGAAGCGCTCGAGCTGACCGATGGCGACCGGCTCGCCCTTCTTGCCGCGGACGCACTTGCCCTCGCACTGGTTCTCCTGCGGGCAGACGCGGCCGCAGATGGCGGGGAGCATGGACTCCTCGCGGATGATGTCCAGGGCGCCGCCGTAGTTCTTCGCGCGGATCTGCTCGATGAACTTCGGGATGTTGATGTTGACCGGGCAGCCCTCGACGCAGAACGGGCGCTTGCAGTCCATGCAGCGCTCGGCCTCGGCCAGCGCCATCTCCTCGGTGAAGCCCTTGTCGACGGGACGGAAATCCTTCGCGCGCTCGTCGGCCGGCTCCTCGTTGTCCTTGGTGCGCGGGGACTTCATGTCCGGCACAAAGCGACCATTTACCTGTGGCATGCGCAGTTCGCCTCCTCATAGGCCTTGAGGGACTGGCCCTCCTCGGTACGGTATGCAGCCTGACGCGCGCGCAGGTCGTTCCAGTCGACCTTAGTGGCGTCGAAGTCGGGGCCGTCGACGCAGGCGAACTTCGTCTTGCCGTCGACCTCGACGCGGCAGCAGCCGCACATACCCGTGCCGTCGACCATGATGGGGTTGAGCGACGCGGTGATGGGGGTGTTGTACTTCTCGGCCGTCATGGCGGAGAACTTCATCATCGGGACGGGGCCGACGCAGAAGACCTGCTCGACGGCCTTGCTCTGAAGCAGGCGCTCGAGCGGGGCGGTAACCACGCCCTTCTCGCCGTAGGAGCCGTCGTCGGTGGTGATGTGAATGTGGTCGTCGTCGAGCAGCTCGCGGAACTGGTCCTCAAGCAGGAGAAGGTCCTTGGTGCGGGCGCCCATGATGGCGTGCACCTCGTGGCCGGTCTCGACCAGGTGCTTGGCCACGGGGAAGGCGATCGCAAGGCCGACGCCGCCGCCGATGACGGCACAAGGGCCCTCGGCCATCTCGGTGGGCATGCCCAAAGGACCGGTGACGTCCTTGAGCGAGTCGCCGGCCTCGTAGGAGGACAGCATCTCGGTGGTCTTGCCGATCACCATAAAGATGAACTCGACCCAGCCCTCCTCGGGGTTCCAGCCCGCCAGGGTGAACGGCACGCGCTCGCCCGTCTCGTTCGCGCGCACCATGAGGAACTGGCCGGCATGTGCATGCTTGGCCATCGCGGGCGCTTCGATGCGGAACTTGAACACCTTCTCCGAGAACTGCGTCTTGTCGAGGATCTTGTACATCAACGAACTCCTCTCCTGCTTTCATTGCCATGCGGCGAGGCCGAGGTCCCCACGGCCGATCGGCCACGTCAAAAACTCTGTAATTGTACCGCGAGCGGTAGGTAAGGCCTGTTGGAACCGCCGTTCACGGGCGAGAAGATGCCGTTGGCAGAAAGAAGGACGAGAGGGGATGTGCGACGGGCACGACGTGCGAGGCATGGCGGGGACGCGGAGTGCGAGGAGATAGCGGCCCAGACGGGGACGAGAGGGGCGCGGGCCTAGCCCAGCGGCGGCATCGGCTCCCAACCGGGGTCGCGCAGGATGCGGCGCGATTCCACGTAGCCGGCCCACAGGCGCGACCAGCCGCTGCGCAGGTGGCTGCGATCCACGATGAGGATCCGCAGCAGCTCCTTGGCGAAGTTCGCGAGCGTGCCCACGGCGTAGAGCGCAGGGTTGTAGTCGCCGTACACCTGAAAGTAGCGCGCGAGATAGGCGCGGTTGCGCGTGATGTAGTAGCGCGTCATGTCGCTCGCGGAGTTGAGCTGGCGCACGGAGCCGATCTCTTTGTTCGCGACCTCGCGGCGGCGGCTGAGCACGACGTCGGGGATGTAGTAGACGTCGGTGACCTTGCTCGCCACGTAGCCGAAGCACGCGTCGTCGAGGTAGATGAAGAAGCGCGGGTCGGGCAGGCCGGCCTTCTGGACCACGCGGCGCGAGAAGAAGCTGCCCTCGAAGCACAGGACGTTGCAGAGCTTGTACCTCTCGCCGGGGCGCCAGCCATCGCGCGAGAACGGGTTGTAGATGGCCAGGCCGGTCCAGAAGCGGTGTTGCCAGAAGAAGTGCCCGCCGTCGAAGTCGCGCCGGGTGCCCATGATCGCGTCGGACTCCTTAGACCAGCGCGCGAGCACGGCCAGGCCGTCGGGTTCGATGGCGACGTCGTCGTCCATCACCCAGAACCACTCGGCGCCGAGCTCGTAGGCGCGGCGCACGCCGGCGCTGAAGCCGCCCGCGCCGCCGGTGTTCTCCTCCATCGGGAGGTACACGACGCGCGAGGTGCCGCCCTCGTCGTCGGGGTCGTCGCCGGTAGGCCCCCACAGGGCGTTCGCGCGGGCCTCGAAGTCGCGGACGATGTCAGCCGTGAGCTGCGCGTTCTCGTTGTCGACGACCACCACGCGCCAAGGGGCGACGCTGGACTTCTCGATGGAGTCGAGAAGCTGCGAGAGGAGCTCCTGGCGCTTAAAGGTGACGATGACGATGGCGGGGCGGTTCATGAAGCGGCGCGTCCAATCGGTGGGCTGGTGTTGCTGACTTATTATAAGGGAGCTGGCTGCGAGGAGCGGGCGCGGAAAGCCACCCGTCCGCCGCCCGAAGGAGGGCCCATGAGCAACACCGTCCACGGCCGGGTCTCGGTCGTCGTCCCCATGTGCAACGTCGAGACGACGCTCGACCAGTGCCTGCTGAGCATTGAACGCCAGACCTACCCTGACCTGCAGATCATTTGCATGAACGACGGGTCGCGCGATCGCAGCTCCGCGATCGCGCACGGCCACGCCGCCCGCGACGCGCGGATCGTCGTGGTCGACAAGCCCAACGAGGGCTACGGCGCCACCTGCAACCGCGGCATCGCGCTGGCCGACGGCGAGTGGGTCGCCATCGTGGAGCCCGACGACTACCTCGACCCCGCGATGTACGAGCGGCTCGTCGGCTGCGCCGAGGGCGTCGCGGACGCTGGCGGCCGCGCGCCGGACGTCGTGCGGTGCGCGTACTGGCGCGTTTTCGAGGACGAGGCAGGCGGCGAGAGGCGCGTGAGCTGCCAGTACCTTCACCGGGTCAAGCCCGCGCAGCAGCCCTTCCGCATCGGCGACGGCATCGAGCTTCTGCTGCACCACCCCGCGATCTGGGCGGGCATGTACCGGCGCCAGTTCCTCGAGCGCGCCGGCGTGCGGTTCCGCGAGGTGCCGGGCGCGGGCTGGACGGACAACCCCTTCCTCATCGAGACGCTCTGCGCCACCGACGCCCTCGCCTACGTCGACGAGCCGCTCTACCTCTACCGAGAGCACGACCTGAACGACGCCGAGGCGCTCGCGCGCAAGTCGCCGCTGACGCCGCTTTCGCGCTGGAACGAGATGATGGACGCGGCCGAGAGGCTCGGCGTCACGGATGGGCGCGTGCTCGACGCGCTCGCGCTGCGCGGGGTCAACTACGCGATGATCACCGCGGACGCCGCAGGCGAGGACGCCCCGGGTGTGGCCGAGCTCGTCTCGCGCTCCATGGCGCGGCTGGAGCCCGCGAGGGTGTTCGGGCTGGCGGCGCTCTCCCCCGCCGCGAAGGGCTTCTTTGCGCGCGAGGTCGGCGTCGGGGCGCCGCGCGGGGGCGGGCTCGCCCGTGCGGGATACCTCGTACGGGAGGCCGCTTACCGGCTGCGCACGAACGGGCTCGGCTTCGTCGTCGACAACGTCCGCAGCCGCGCGAACCGGCTGTAGGTCTTTGAGGCGACCTTAGCAGCCGACTCCTGCGGCTGATCCAACAGTCGACTTCAGGAGAGACAAAAATCGAGGCCGTTCGCAGGCGGATAGTCTGCGAACGGCCTCGATTCGCTTCAAGCGGCGCCAACGGACCGCGAATCAGATGAAGGCGTCAGGCGCGAGGACGGCCGGAGCGCCGCGACGAGCCACCGAGAACAGGCGCGCCTGCATGATCGCCAACGAGACGTTTTGGCCCTTGATGGGCCCGACCAGCGCGCGGGCGGCGCCGTCGCTCGGCTGCCCCACGCTCGCTGCGAGGCGCGCGCGATCGTCGGAGATCATCTGGCCCACGAGCGCGCGGACCTCCTCAGGCTTCTCGCCTGAGCGGGTGTCGCACGCGATCGAGATGCACTGGGAAAGAAGCTCCAGGTAGCGACCTTGGAGCGTAGCCACGCTCGCGGCGTCGCCCTCGAGCCCCCAATCGGCGAGCAGCGATCTGACGGCCTCGTGCTCCCGGCCGAGCCCACGGTAGAGCCGCCGCGCCGACTCGACCCCGCCGAGCTCCACGTCGCGCTGGACGCGATACCCGCCGCCCACGATGGCGACGCGCTCGACCTCGCGCAGGTAGCCGTAGGTGAATCCGTGATCGGTGCCGCTGCCCGAGTCGAACTTGAGGCCCTCGGCGACCGCCCGGCCGCGGTCGAAGAGCTTCGCGCTCGCCGGGGCGAGGAGCCCCGAGGCGAGGTGCTGCCACGCGGCGGCGCGAAAATCGTGCTGGGTCCGGTAGATAGCCTCGGCGTCGGGGGACCTGAGCTCGACCGAGCGGCGCGGCGTGCTTATCTCCACCTCGGCGGACGCGACCACGAGGTCGACGTGCCCGCCCTCGGCGGTCTCCACGAGGCGCTGCAGGAAGGTCGGCTCGAGCCAGCCGTCTGCGTCCATGACGGTCACGTGTTCGCCGCGGGCATGGGAAAGCGCCAGGTCGAGGGCCGCCTCGCGCGTGCAGGGCGGGACGTGCTCGACGCTCACGCGCATATCGCGCTCGGCCGCCACGTCGAGCATCCGGGCGCTCCCATCCTCGGAGCCGGCGTCAACCGCGACGAGCTCGACGTTGCGGAGCGTCTGGTTCTGCACGCTCTCCACCGCGCGGCGCAGGGTTTTCTCGGCATCATGGACGCAAAGGAGGACCGATACCTGTGGTGATGTGGGAGAGAAGTGCTGCAACGGCTGCCTTTCGGATCGTATGGCCGTCTTGCCATTATCCGATGGCTTTATGCAGGTAAAGTGTGCGTCCACACCCTCCCTAAATCCCCACGTATCCGTCCCGCCTTCACTGGGTGAGGGTTAGACGAGAGTGGCGACGGAGGTGCACAGGGCGGTGCGATCGATGACCTGGAAGCCGGTCTGTTGCGTTGAACCGTCGTCGGCCTGGGCGACCTCAGGGACCAGCGGGGCGTCAACACGGTTGAAGTTCTCGGCGCCGACGGTCGTGGCCTTGGTGCCGACCTCGACGAGCTCGGCGGCCGTCATATCGGTGCGAAGCTTCATGAGCAGGGGCGTCGAGTCCGCGATGAACTTCGACGGGTCTGAGCCGGAAAGCGCCATGACCTGCTCGAGCACATCCTCGCTCGCCACGACGACGTGCGTGAACTTGATGTTGCACGCCGCGTTGAGCGGCACCACGCACGCGGCCGGGCCATGCGCCGCGCAGTAGTCGGCAAGCGTCGCGGCGTCCCCGCCGGTGCCGATCTTCGCGTCGAGCGGGATGGTGGCGAGCGACGCCACGGTCTGGGTCGTCTCGGACCCATCCTCGGCCTGCACGGGCTTCTCGTGCAGAAGGAGCACCTGCGCCTGCGTGACCTGCGTGCCCTTCTCCATATCGGATGCGTCCGCGACCGTGAGGAAGAGGATCTTCGTGAATGTGTCCTTCGAGATCTGATACTGGTCGTCGGTCACGACCATCGCGGACTCCTTGCCGACCTGCTTGCTGAGGTTGTAGTCCTGGAGGCGCGTCTCTTTGCTCACGCGATCGGCTACGTTGGTGATGACGAGGATGACCGCGACGGCCACGACCGCGAGAACGGCTCCGCCGATGATGTTCGTGAACGGGCCTGGCGTGGGCACATCGGTGCGCTCAAACCTCTCGCGCTTCCTAAAGAGCATGGGTACCGCCTTCCCGTGCGCATGCGCACGTGTGAATCCTTTTTTACAACAGGATACCTAACGCGCAGGCCGCGAGGCCCGCGAGAACCGAGACCGCGTATACCAGCACCGTGACGACGGCGTTCTGGCGCGCGTCCGCGTTCGTGCGCCACAAGACGAGCAGGCCCACGCCGCCGGAGGAAAGAAGCCCGGCGAGCATCGGGCCCGTGGCGAGCGTCCCCTCGAGGAACAGCTCCGCGATGGCGACGCTCGCGCCGCAGTTCGGGATGAGCCCGACCAACGCGGAGAGGAACGTGGCGCGCACGGGGTGGTCGGCGAGCGCGGCGCCGATGGCGTCCTCCCCCACCCCCTCGATAACCAGGCCGAACACGAGCGAGATCAGGAAGATGAACACCGTGACCTGCACCGTGTGGACGAGCGCGGAGCGCACGATGCCCCAGGCGCCGTGGTGATGAGCGTGACCGTGGTGGTCGCCGTGGCCGTGGCCGTCGCCATGCTCGACCTCCTCGGCGCCACCGCCCCGCTCGGCGCCCTCGCCCTCGTCAGCCTCTTCCGCCTCCTCGCAATGGCAGTGCTCGCGCTCGCAGAGCTCGTGGATGTGCGCGTGGCCATCGCCCGCGCGGTGCAGCAGGCGCAGCGCGACGTCGAGGACCAGGCCAGCCGCGATGCCGAGGACGACCTTGATGGCGATGATCACGAGCATCCGACCTGCAGGCGCCTGATGCGCGACGAAGACGGGGATCATCTCGTCCGAGGTCGAGAGGATGACCGCCACGAGCGTGCCGGCAGTGACCACGCGCCCGGCGTAGAGCGTCGCCGCCATCGCAGAGAACCCGCACTGGGGCAACGCGCCGAGCAGGCCGCCCACCACAGGTCCGGCGGCGCCCGCACGCTCGACGGCCTCCTTCACCTTATGGCTCGCGAGGTGCTCTAGCGCCTCCATGGCGAGGTACGTCACAAAGAGGAACGGCACGAGCTTGAGCGTGTCTATGACGGAATCGGCGAGAACGTCGACGAGAAGATCCAAGGTCGGCTTTCCTTTCTTCCGCGCGCCCGGAGGCGCCGCGAGGGGGTTTGGGCGTACGGCCACTTCCTACCAGGGAAGAAGCGACCCTTCCGGGTAATCGACAGCCATGAACGTTAGGCCGCGGGCAGGAGCGCAGGGGCCGGCGGCGGCGCGGTCGCGGGCGGCCAGGGCATCTGCCACCCAGGCCGCGTCGCGGTGTCCGCGCCCAACCTCGACGAGCGTACCCACGATGGTGCGGACCATGTTGTGCAGGAATGCGTTGCCTTCCACATCGACCGCCACGAGGCGCTCCGAGGCCTCCTCGACCTCGGCCACGTGCAGGCTCGCGATGTAACGGGAAGTCGGTTTATCCACAGCCGAGGCGGCCTTACAGAAGCTCTTGAAGTCATGCTCGCCCACGAGGGCTTGCGCCGCGGCGTCCATGGCGGCCGCGTCGAGCGAGCCCCTGTACCACCACGCGTGGTCCCAGGCCATGACCGGGCGCGCGTCGCCCGCACAGATCCGGTAGCGATAGCGCCGCATCTGAGCGTCGAACCGCGCAGAGAAGTCCGGAGCGGCGCGATATAGCTCTTGGACCGAGAGGTCATCGGGCGTGAGGGCGACGAGGCTCCTGCGCAGGCGGTCGCACGCGAGCTCGAGCTCGGGCGCGCTCACCGGGACGCTGACGTACTGTGCCACAGCATGGACGCCGGCGTCGGTGCGGCCAGCGCACGTGAGCTCGCAGGGACGGCGCAGCGCGCACTCGAGCGCGCGGCGGAGCTCACCGGCGACGGTCCGCTTCCCAGGCTGCTCCGCGAATCCGCAGAACCCCTCCCCGCGGTAACCGAGCCGTATGACGAGTGTCCCCTCGGCCGGGGCGTCCCCGACCGTCGGGATATCGCGCGGGACGTATTCGCGCACGTAGGCACCCATGAGCATATCCTCCGACATCTTAGAAAAAGGGCCCCGGCGCTAGGCCAGGGCCCTATGGGCACTTCGATGAGCTCCGCTTACTCAGCGGCGTTCTCCTCGGCGGGAGCCTCCTCGGCCTTGGGGGCCTCGGCGGGAGCGGCGACCTTGGAGACGGTGGTCTTCTTGGCCTTGGGGGTGACGGGCTCGGTGACGAGCTCCATCAGCACCATCTCGGCGGCATCGCCCTTGCGGGGGCCGAGCTTCATGATGCGGGTGTAGCCGCCGTTGCGGTCGGCCCACATGCCCTGAGCGGCCTTCTCGAAGACCTCGCGGACAATCTCCTTGTCGTTGAGCTTCGCGATGGCGAGGCGACGGGAGTGGATGTCGCCCTTCTTGGCCCAGGTGATGATCTTGTCGACGTCGCCGCGGATGGCCTTGGCGCGGGCATCGATCGTCTTGATTCGGTCGTTCGTGAACAGGGCGCACACAAGGCTGCGCTTCATGGCCTTGGTGTGCGAAGCGTCGGTGCCGAGCTTCATGCCCTTCTTCTTGTTGTGACGCATAACTGCTTCTCCTAAGCGTTCGGGCGCGCGTTAAGCCTTGAGGGAAAGCCCCATGCTCTCGAGCTTGTCCTTGACTTCCTCGATGGACTTGACGCCAAAGTTTCTGATGTTGAGAAGGTCGTTCTCGGAGAACTCCACGAGCTGGCGCACGGAGTGGATACCGGCGCGCTTCAGGCAGTTGTAGGAGCGGACGGAGAGGTCCAGGTCCTCAATCTGCTTGTCGAGCTCGATGTTGTCCTCGACCGTGTTGGTCGTGAAGATCGACGCATCCTCGACGGGCTCGTCCTCATCAGCGAGCGACATGAACGCGGCCATGTGCTGGTTGATGATGTTGGAGGCCTCGACGACGGCGTCACGCGGGGTGATGGAGCCGTTGGTCTCGACCTCGAGGACGAGGCGGTCGTAGTCGGTGCGGCGACCGACGCGGCAGTTCTCGACGACCTTGGCGCAACGACGGACGGGCGAGAAGAGCGAGTCGACGTGGATGATGCCGATGGGGTCGCTCTCGCGCTCGTTGTCCTCGTTGGACACGTAACCGCGGCCCATGCCGATGCGCATCCTCATGGTGAGGTGAGCGCCCTCGCCAAGGGTGCAGATGACGTGGCTCGGGTTGACGATCTCGAACTCGGCGGGGACGTCGAAGTCGCCGCCGGTCACGGTCATGGGGCCGTCGACCGAGATGGAGGCCTCCGCCTCGGAGCCGGTGCCCATGGAGCGGAAGACCAGTCCCTTGACGTTGAGCACGATGTCGGTGACGTCCTCGTAGACGCCCTCGACGGTCGTGAACTCATGCTGCACGCCGTCGATGGAGATGGCCTCGACTGCCGCGCCCTCGAGGGACGAGAGCAGCACGCGACGCAGGGAGTTGCCCAGCGTGTCGCCGTAGCCGCGCTCCAGCGGCTCGACGTTGATGCGAGCCAGGCTGTCGCTGATCTCCTCTACCGACACCTGCGGCCGGATGAAATCGGACATTGCTACCTCCAAACAGGGTCGGGCTTACTTGGAGTAGAGCTCGACGATGAGCTGAGCGTCGAGGTCCAGGTCGATCTGGTCGCGCGTGGGGACCTGAAGGACGGTGCCCTGGAGCTTCTCGATGTCAACCTCGAGCCAGCCGGGAACGGCCATGTGCTCGGAGGAGATGAGGGCCTCCTTGATGGGGAGCAGGTCCTTGTACTTGGGGGCCACGGCAATGACGTCGCCGGCCTTGACCTGCGCGGAAGGGATGTCGCAGCGGTGACCGTTCACGGTGATGTGGCCGTGACGGACGGTCTGGCGGGCCTCCTTGCGGGTGCGGGCGAAGCCGAGACGGAAGACGACGTTGTCCAGACGGCTCTCGAGGATGCTCATCAGGTTGTCGCCGGTGATGCCCTCGCGCTTAAGGGCGGCGTTGTAGTAACCGTGGAACTGGTTCTCGAGAACGCCGTAGATGAACTTGGCTTTCTGCTTCTCGCGAAGCTGCATGCCGTACTCGGACTCCTTGCGGCGACGCTTGGGCTCGCGGTGAGAAGTCTTGTTAATCCCCATCACAACGGGGTCGATGCCGAGCTGGCGGCACCTCTTGAGGACGGGAGTCCTATCAACTGCCATTGTTAAATCCTCCTAGAGCTACACGCGACGACGCTTGCTCAGACGGCAACCGTTGTGCGCGATGGGGGTCTTGTCCTGGATGCCCGAAACCTCGAGGCCGGCGGCCTGGAGGGATCGGATGGCGGTCTCGCGACCAGAGCCCGGGCCCTTCACGAAGACGGCGACCTTGTGCAGGCCGTGCTCCATGGCAGCCTTGGCAGCGGCCTCGGCGGCCAGCTGAGCTGCGAACGGCGTGGACTTACGGGAACCCTTGAAGCCGACGGTGCCACCGGACTGCCAGGAGATGACGTTACCCTGGGGATCGGTGATCGAGACGATCGTGTTGTTGAACGTGCTCTTGATGTGGGCCTGGCCCACAGCGATGTTCTTACGCTCGGAACGGCGGACGCGCGTGGTGCGAGCGTTCTTCTTCTGCGCCATGTTCTATATCCCCTGTCCTACTTCTTCTTGCCGCCGATTTGACGCTTCTTGCCCTTGCGGGTACGAGCGTTGGTGTGCGTGCGCTGGCCGCGGACGGGGAGGCCCTTGCGGTGACGGAGGCCGCGATAGCAGCCGATCTCCATCAGGCGGGCGATGTTCTGACGGGTCTCACGACGGAGGTCGCCCTCAGTCGTGTAGTGAGCGTCAATGAAATCGCGGATCTTGGTGACCTCGTCCTCGGTCAGATCCTTGACGCGGGTAGACGGATCAACGCCGGTCTCGGCGCAGATCTTGGTGGCAGTGGTGCGGCCGATGCCGAAAATGTAGGTGAGTCCGATCTCGACGCGCTTCTCGCGCGGGAGGTCGACGCCGTTAATACGGGCCAACTTGGTGCTCCTTCCTTAGCCCTGACGCTGCTTGTGGCGCGGGTTCTCGCAAATGACGTAAACCTTGCCGTGGCGACGAATGATCTTGCACTTGTCGCACATCTTCTTGACCGAAGGGCGTACCTTCATGACGTCATTCCTTTCGGTAGTGCTGATACGAACCTATGTACTCGCCCAGCCGCTGGCGTGATTTCCAGGCTGAGTGCCGCAGGCCTACTTGTAGCGGTAGGTGATGCGGCCGCGCGTGAGGTCGTAGGGAGAGATCTCCACGACGACCTTGTCGCCCGGGAGGATTCGGATGTAGTTCATCCTGATCTTTCCCGAGATGGTGCAGAGAATGGTCTTACCGTTCTCGAGCTCCACGTTGAACATAGCGTTAGGCAGGGGCTCGACGACCCTGCCCTCGAGTTCGATTGCGTCTTGCTTGCTCAAGTTAATCCCTCTCTACGCCGTGACAGCGACTAATAAATATATCGAAAATTCACGGATGCGTCCACGTGCTTGACAAGGCTTCACAAGTGAACCACATGCAGGAGTTGGAGGACGCTGGGCGCGCCGTGAGCCGAGAACCCCTTGCGTGCGCAAAGTGACCTCGCGCGCTGCGCGCGCTCAGAAGCACTTTGCTTGCACGCAGGGGGACTCCCGGCCAGAACCGTTCTCGGCTATTGCTCGCCGCCTTGCATGGGGCACCAGGGGCCTTGGTCGTCGGCGGTGAGGATCACGGGGCCGTCGGCGGTGATGGCGACGGTGTTCTCGTAGTGCGCCGCCGCGCCGCCGTCGCAGGTGACGACGGTCCAGCCGTTGCCGAGCGTGCGGCAATCGTAGGAACCCATGGTGATCATGGGCTCGATGGCGATGACCATGCCCGGCTGGAGCTTGACGCCGCGGCCGCGCTTGCCGTAGTTGCGGACCTCGGGGTCCTCGTGCATCTCGCGACCAACGCCGTGACCGACGTAGTCGCGGACGACGCCGAAGCCGTTGGACTCGGCGAGCTCCTGGATGGCGGCGCCGATGTCGCCAAGGCGGTTGCCGGGAACGGCCTGCTCGATGCCGGCCTTCAGGCAGTCGCGCGTGACCTCGCACAGAGCGCGGGAAGCCTCGGAGGGCTCGCCGCAGTAGAAGGTCCAGGCGTTGTCCCCCACCCAGCCTTGGTAGGTAGCGCCGGTGTCGATGGAGAGGATGTCACCCTCCTTGAGCACGACGGCCTCGGACGGGATGCCGTGGACGATCTGCTCGTTCACCGAGGAACAGATGCTGCCGGGGAACCCGCCGTAGCCCTTGAAGGTGGGCTTGCCGCCATGAAGACGGATGTAGTTCTCGACCGCTTGGTCGATCGCGAGGGTGGTCACCCCGGGGACAACCATGGTCCCAGCTAGACGAAGGGCCGCCTTGGACAGTGCCCCGGCGGCCTTCATCTGCTCGATCTGTTGAGGATCTTTGCGCTTGATCATAGACCCAGGAGATCCTTGACGTCGGCGTAGACCGCGTCGACGGGACGATCTCCGTCGACCTCCTTGAGGATGGAGTGGCCCCGGTAGTACTCGACCAGCGGGGCGGTCTGGGTGTGATACGTGTCGAGGCGACGCTGGATCGTCTCGGGCTTGTCGTCATCGCGCTGGTACATCTCGCCGGAGCAGCGGGGGCACACGTCGGTGCCGGCCGGGGCGGTGTAGCCGCAGGACTTGCAGGTGCGGCGCGACGAGAGGCGACCGACGACAGCCTCATCGGGAACGCTGACGAGCAGCGCGGCGTCGAGGTCGCGACCCATGTCGGCGAGCTCGGAGTCGAGCGCGACGGCCTGGGCGGTGTTGCGCGGGAAGCCGTCGAGGATGAAGCCCTTCTGGGCATCATCGGAGTCGAGGCGCTCCTTGACGAGGTCGATGACGAGCTGGTCGGGCACGAGCTGGCCGGACTCCATGTAGGACTTGGCCTGGACGCCGAGCTCCGAGCCGGCCTTGACGGCCGCGCGGAGCAGGTCGCCGGTGGAGATGTGGGCGAAGCCGAACTCCTCCACGAGCTTCTGGCCCTGGGTGCCCTTGCCGGCGCCGGGGGCGCCAAGAAGAACGATGTTCATAAGGCCGTACCTTTCTAACCTAAGTGGCGAAAACCCGAACCCGCAGGCGGCTTACTTGAAGAAGCCGTCGTAGTTGTGCATCTTGAGCTGGCTCTCCAGGGAGGAGAGCGTGTCCATCGCGACGCCGACCATGATGAGGACCGAGGTGCCGCCGAAGGCCTGGATCAGCGAGTTGCCGGTGAACCAGAAGATGATCGACGGGACGACGGCGAGGACGGCCATAAAGAGGGCGCCCGGCAGGGTCACGTGGTCGATGGTGCTCTTGATGTAGTTGGCGGTAGCGGCGCCGGGGCGGACACCCGGGATGAAGCCGCCCTGCTTGCGAAGCTGATCGGCGGTCTCCTCGGGGTTGAACACCATCGAGGAGTAGAAGTACGCGAAGCCGACGATCAGGAGCACCGAGAGGATCCAGTTGATCCAGCCGGCGGACAGCGCGTTCGCCACGGCCTGGACCCACTCGACGCCAGGGAAGAACACCGCGAGCTGGGCCGGCAGATACAGGATCGCCGAAGCGAAGATGATCGGCACGACGCCGGCGGTGTTGACCTTGATCGGCAGATAGGTGGCCTGGCCACCCATCACGCGACGACCCACGACGCGCTTGGCGTACTGGATCGGGATGCGGCGCTGGCCGCGCTCCACGTACACGATGATGGGGATGATGGCGACGATGACGACCATGGTAACCACGGTCAGGATCACGTTGCCGTTGTTGGCCACCGAGGAGATCAGTGAGGTGGGCAGGCCGCTCATGATGTTCGCGAAGATGATGAGCGACATACCGTTGCCGATCCCGCGCTGGGTGATGACCTCGCCGAGCCACATGATAACGATGGCGCCGACAAGCATCGTGAAGACCACGATGAAGTTCTCGAGGCCCTCAGCGATCCCCATGTTCGAGAAGCTCACGCCGTAGCTCTTGAACAGGAAGAGGTAGCCGACCGAGGAGATGAGGGCGAGGCCGATCGTGAGGTAGCGCGTGTACTGCGTGATCTTGCGCTGACCGGACTCGCCCTCCTTTGCAAGCTCGCCGAGCGACGGGATCACGGCCTGCATGAGCTGCAGAATGATCTGCGCGGTGATGTAGGGCATGATGCCGAGGCTGAACACGGACATGCGGGAAAGCGCGCCGCCTGAGAACAGGTTGAGCACGGCCATAGCGCCGTTGGAGGAGAGTCCCGACTGGTAGGCCGAGAGCATGTCCTGGAACGGCACTCCCGGAACGGGGAGATACGCGCCGAAGCGGTACAGCAGGAGGATTCCCACGGTAAGAAGGAGCTTATTCCTCAGTTCCGGAACGCGAAAAGCGTTGGCGATTCCCTTTAGCACGCCTGCTCGACCTTTCCTCCGGCCGCCTCAATCTTGGCCTGGGCAGAGGCGGAGACCTTGTCGACCTTGACGGTGAGCTTCTTGGTGAGCTCGCCGTCGCCGAGGACCTTCACGAGCTGGTAGTCGTGCTTGATGACGCCCTTCTCGACGAGGGAGGCGCCGTCGACGGTCTCGCCGTCGGCGTAGAGGGCCTCGAGGCGAGAGAGGTTCACCGGCGCGTACTCGACGCGGCAGTGGTTGGTGAAGCCGGGGAGCTTAGGCAGGCGCATGGCGAGCGGCTGCTGGCCGCCCTCGAAGCCCTTGCCCTTGCCGCCGCCGGAGCGGGAAAGCTGGCCCTTGGTGCCGCGACCCGCAGTGGTGCCGTGGCCGGACGAGTTGCCGCGGCCGATGCGCTTGCGGTTCTTGCGGGAGCCCTCCGCGGGGCGCAGATCGTTGAGCTGCATTGGTTGACTCCTAGTTCTCTTCCACGTTGACGAGGTGCTTGATCTTGAAGATCATGCCGCGGATGCCCGGGTTGTCCGGCTGCTCGACGGAATCGCCGATCTTGCGGAGGCCGAGGGCCTTGGCGGTTGCGGTCTGGTCCTTCTTGACGCCGCACTGGGCGGAGCGGACCAGGGTGATCTTGAGGGACTGAGCCATCTTTAGTTCTCCTTACCGACGAACATCTCGCCCACGGTCAGGCCGCGACGCTCAGCGGTCTGCTCGGGGGTAGAGAGCTCCTTCAGACCCTCGGCAGCAGCCTTGATCATGTTCAGGGCGTTGTTGGTGCCGAGCGACTTGGAGAGGACGTTGGTGATGCCGGCAAGCTCGAAGAGCGGGCGGACAGGGCCGCCGGCGATGACACCGGTACCCTCGATAGCCGGCTTGATGAGGACGCGGCCCGCGCCGTAGTGGCCCTCGACGGCGTGCGGCACGGAGCCGGCCTCGGTGACCTCGACGTGGAACATGTTCTTCTTTGCGTCCTCGACGGCCTTGGAAATAGCCAGGGGCACCTCGGCGGACTTGCCGAGGCCGAGGCCCACGTTGCCCTTGCCGTCGCCGACAACGACGAGCGCGAGCAGAGACATACGACGGCCGCCCTTGACGGTCTTCGAAACGCGGTGGATGAAGACGACGCGCTCCTGAAGATCCGTATCCTGCTGGCGCTTACGATCTCGTGCCATTGAATCCTCCTAGAACTTCAGGCCCGCGTTGCGGGCACCGTCTGCGAGAGCCTTGACGCGGCCGTGATAGATGCGGCCGCCACGGTCGAACGTGACCTCGGTGACGCCCTT
>NZ_DAWEMK010000001.1:24082-41396 GCF_052362415.1 Paratractidigestivibacter sp.
GTGCGCTTGGCGATGAGCTCGCCCACGAACTCGGCGGCCTCCTTGTTGGAGCCGACCTTGCCGGTGGCGCGGAACTCGGGGTCGAGGGTCGAGGCGGCGCAGAGGGTCCTGCCGGCGACGTCGTCGATGACCTGGGCGTAGATGTGTGCGTTGGTGCGGTGCACGGCGAGGCGCGGACGCTCGGCGGTACCGGAGACCTTGGCGCGGACGCGGCGCTTGCGGCGCGCGAGACCGGCCTGCTTGGCCTGGAACTTGTTCATTCCTTCTCCTTAGACATGCCATCACCTGACAGGGTGATGGGCTTTGGGGTTAAGCGTTACTACTTAGCGGCCTTGCCGAGCTTGCGGCGGATGTGCTCGCCCTCGTAGTGGATACCCTTGCCCTTGTACGGCTCGGGCGGACGCTTCATGCGAATCTCGGCGGCAACCTGGCCGACCTGCTCCTTGGAGATGCCCTGAACGGTGATGTGGGTGTTGTCGGGCACGAGGAAGCTGATGTTCTCGGGGGCCGGGTAGATGACCGGGTGAGAATAGCCGAGGGAGAGGTCGAGGTCCTTGCCCTTGAGCGTGGCGCGGTAGCCGACGCCGGTGAGCTCGAGCTTCTTCTCGAAGCCCTCGGAGACGCCGACGACCATGTTGTGGAGAAGGGTGCGGGTGAGACCCTGCTGCGCGTTGGAGTCGGTGGTGTCGTCGTTGCGGACGACGAGGAGCTCCTCGCCCTCCTCCTTGATGGAGATGAGCTCAGAGAACGTACGGGTCAGCTCGCCCTTGGGGCCCTTGACCGTAACGGTGGTGTTGTCGACTGTCACAGTGACTCCGGCGGGAACCAGGACAGGCTTCTTACCAATACGAGACACGTTAGTCTCCTTCCATTCCTGTCGAGATTTACCAGATGTAGGCGATGACCTCGCCGCCGATGCCGGCCTTGCGGGCATCGCGGTCGCACATCATGCCGCGGGAAGTAGAGATGATGGCGGTGCCGAGGCCACCGAGGACGCGCGGGAGCTTGTCGGCGGTGGAGTAGATGCGCAGGCCCGGCTTGGACACGCGCTTGATGCCGCGGATAACCTTGGCGTGACGGGCACCGTACTTAAGGGTGATGTGAAGGGTCTTCTGGGGCTTGGTGTCCTCGACATCAAAGCCCGCGATGTAACCCTCGGCAAGCATGACGCCCGCGATGGCGACCAGGACCTTCGTGGAAGGCATGGAGACCTCGGCCTTGTTTGCCGAGTTCGCGTTGCGGATGCGCGTCAGCATGTCAGAAACGGGATCGGTAATCTTCATTGGATCCTTTTCTCCTTTGTCAATGATGAACCTGTGCGCTCGGTTCGCCCCCGCCCGTAGCGGGTGCGCCTGGGCGCCAGAGCCCTTTGCGTCCTACCAGCTCGCCTTGCGGACGCCAGGAAGCTCGCCCTTGCTCGCAAGCTCGCGGAAGCACAGACGGCAGAGGCCGAACTTGCGATACACGGAGTGGGGACGCCCACAGCGCTGGCAACGGTTCTGCTTGCGGGTCGAGTACTTCGGCTCGCGCGACGCCTTGACGATCATCGATGTCTTAGCCACAAATCCTCCTTCAGAGAATCCTTGGGGGAACGCACGCGCTCCCCTGCTGCAAATATATTGACTACGCCCTCTTGAACGGGAAGTTGAAGGCGTCGAGAAGCGCCTTGCCCTCCTCGTCGGTCTGGGCGGTGGTCACGATGGTGATGTCCATACCACGGGTGCGGTCGACCTTGTCGAAGTCGATCTCCGGGAAGATGAGCTGTTCGGTGACGCCCATCGAGAAGTTGCCGCGGCCGTCGAAGGACTTCGGGGAGATGCCGCGGAAGTCGCGGATGCGCGGGATGGCGATGCAGATCAGGCGATCGAGGAACTCCCACATGCGGTCGCCGCGCAGGGTGACCTTGGCGCCGATGGGCATGCCCTCACGGAGCTTGAAGGTAGCGATGGACTTGCGGGCGCGGGTGACGAGCGGCTGCTGGCCGGTGATGGCGCGCAGGTCGGCGACGGCTCCGTCGATGGCCTTGGAGTCGGTAGCGGCCTCGCCGACGCCCATGTTCACGACGATCTTCTCGATCTTCGGGATCATCATGACGTTCTTGTAGTTGAACTGCTTCTGGAGCTCGTCACGGACGGTGTTGACGTAGTGCTCCTTGAGACGGGGGGTGTACTTCTCGTCTGCCATTGTTCACTCCTTAGATCATGGGGTTTTAAGCCCGGGGCGTTTGAGCCTCGGACCTCCTTCGGCGTGGCGCGCCTCCGGAGCCGTATAGATGCCTGCGTCCGAGACAGAAAGGTCCCGTCTACAGACGCGATTGTCTATCTTACGCCAATCTCCACAGAACCGTTACCTCAAATACCCCGTCACCCTTCCTGCACAACTCCCCCACGTGCCGGCGACACCCAAGCCCGCCGCCGTCAAGAAGTGCTGGTCGATGGTTGTAACTGCCTCCGATAGCAGAAGGAGCCCCCGGTTTCCCCCAGAAGGCACCCAAGCGCGCAACGAGCGCGCAGCCTTCGAAGGGAAACCGGGGGCTCCCGGTCAGATCCGTCAGCAGATCTTAGAACTCAGCGCCGCACTTCTTGCAGACGCGGATGGCGGTCTTGTGGCCGTCAATCTCGCCCTGCTTGTGGCCGACGCGGGTCGCCTTGCCGCACTTGGGGCAGACGAGCATCACGTTGGAGGCGTCGATCTTGGCCTCCTTCTCGACGAAGCCGCCCTGCTGGTTGGCCGCGGTCGGCTTCTGGGCCTTCTTGGCCACAGCGACGCCCTCGACCTTGACCTTGCCCTCGGAGGGGTAGGCGCGCAGGACCTTGGCCTGGGTGCCCTTGTCCTTACCGGAGATGACCTCGACGAGGTCGTCCTTCTTTACAGACATCTTTGCCACGCTTATTACCTCCTTAGAGCGTCTCAGGCGCGAGCGAGACGATCTTCATGTACTTGTGATCGCGCAGCTCACGAGCGACGGGCCCGAAGATGCGGGTGCCCTTGGGCTCGCCGTCCTTGTTGACCAGGACGCAGGCGTTCTGGTCGAACTTGATGTAGCTGCCGTCCTTGCGACGGTTCTCCTTCTTGGTGCGCACGATGACGCAGCGAACGATGTCGCCCTTCTTCACCGAGCAACCCGGGGTGGCCTCCTGGACAGCGCCGATGATGACGTCGGCAAGGCCGGCGTAACGACGCTTGGAGCCACCAAGGACCTTGATGCACTTGACTCGCTTGGCGCCGGAGTTGTCGGCGACGGCGAGCATGGTCTCCATCTGAATCATGTTGGTGTTCCTCCGAACCTATGCCCTCCCAGAGGTGCGCCCACACGTGCGGCGCACATGGGAAGACGGGGTTTGCAAAAAAGCTTACTTAGCGCGCTCGACGATCTCGAGGAGACGCCAACGCTTGGTCTTGGACAGCGGGCGGGTCTCCATGACGGTGACCTTGTCACCGAGGCCGCACTCGTTGTTCTCGTCGTGAACGTGCAGCTTCTTGGAGATGGTCATCATCTTGCCGTACTTCGGGTGGTGCTTACGGTAGTCGATCTTCACCGTCACGGACTTGTTGCCGGAGATGGAGACGACGACACCGGTGCGAACCTTGCGCGCGTTCCTGTTTTCGGTCTCTGCCATGTCTTACCTCTCCTGCAATCTACTGCTCGACAGCGGACTTCTCCGCTGCGATCTGACGGGCGCGCTGCTCGGTGAGGCAGCGGGCGATGTCCTTCTTGACGTTCTTCACGCGAGCGGTGTTGTCAAGCTGGCTCGTGGCCATCTGGAAACGAAGGTTGAAGAGCTCTGCGCGGCCCTCCTCGACCTTCTTTGCGAGCTCCTCGTCGCTGAGCTCCTTGATGTCCTTGTACTTCATTAGGCTTCCTCCCCGTCCTGCTCGACGGTGCGGGTCACGATCTTGGTCTTGATGGGCAGCTTGTGCTGGGCAAGGCGGAGGGCCTCCTTGGCCGTCTCCTCGGTGACGCCATCAAGCTCGAACATGATGCGGCCCGGCTTGACGACGGCCACCCACTCCTCGGGGTTGCCCTTGCCCTTGCCCATACGGGTGTCGAGCGGCTTCTTGGTGATGGGCTTGTCCGGGAAGATGGTGATCCAGACCTTGCCGCCACGCTTCATGCAGCGGGTCATGGCGATACGGGCGGCCTCGATCTGGCGGTTGGTGATCCAGTGGGCCTCGAGCGCCTGCAGGCCATAGGTACCGAAGTGGAGCTCGGTGTGGCCCTTTGCGTGGCCCTTCATGGAGCCACGCTGAACCTTACGGTGAAGAACACGCTTAGGGGCGAGCATTAACGGGCCCTCCTCTCGTTACGGCCACGGCGAGGACGCGAAGAACCCTCAAGAGCCGGACGCGGGGTCGGCTGACCGGGGAGCTTCTCGCCGAGGTAGATCCAAACCTTGATGCCGCAGGCACCCATGGTGGTGCGGGCGGTGGCGGTGCCGTAATCGATCACGGCACGAAGGGTGTGCAGAGGCACGCGGCCCTCGCGGTACCACTCGCGACGGCCCATCTCGGCGCCGTTGAGGCGGCCGGAGCACTGGATACGGATACCCTTGGCACCGGCCTTACGGGCGGACTGGACGGCCTTGCGCATGGCGCGACGGAAGGCGACGCGCTGCTCGAGCTGCTCAGCGATGGACTGAGCGACGAGGTTGGCGTCGAGCTCAGGGCGCTTGACCTCGATGACGTCGACGTTGACCTGGCCCTTGGAGACCTTGGCAACGCGCTCGAGATCGGTACGCAGGACGTCGATGTCGGCGCCCTTCTTGCCGATGACGATGCCCGGGCGGGCGGTGTAGATGGTGACCTTCACCTTGTCGCCGGCGCGCTCGATGTCGACGCGGGAAACAGCGGCCTTCTCCAGGCGCTTGTTCAGGAACTCGCGGATGGCGAGGTCGTTGCCGAGGTTCTCGGCATAGTTCTTATCGGCGTACCAGCGGGAACGCCACTCCTCGGTAATGCCGAGACGGAAGCCAGTAGGCTGAACCTTGTGACCCATGCTTTCCCTACGCCTCCTTTCGAGGAGCGACGACGACGGTGATGTGGCTCATGCGCTTGTTGATGCGCGAAGCGGAGCCCTTGGCGCGAGGACGGATGCGCTTGAGCGTGGGGCCCTCGTCGACGTAGGCGATCTTGACGTAGAGATCGTCGGCGCGCAGGCCGTTGTTGTTGACGGCGTTGGCGATGGCGGAGCGCAGAACCTTGGAAACGGGCTCGGCGGCGGCGCGGGTGCTGAACTGCAGGACCTCGAGCGCCTTGGCGACGGGGAGGTTGCGGATCATATCGACGACCATACGGGTCTTGCGGGGGGCCATGCGCACGTACTTGGCGGTGGCGCGGACCTCGACGCTGTTGGTGTTGTTAGCCATTTACTACTACTCCCCTACTTTGCCTTGTGACCGCGGAAGGTGCGGGTCGGGGCGAACTCGCCGAGCTTGTGACCGACCATGGACTCGGTGACGTACACCGGCACGTGCTTGCGGCCGTCGTGGACGGCGATGGTGTGGCCGACCATCTCGGGGTAGATCGTAGAGGCGCGCGACCAGGTCTTGATGACGTCCTTGGTGCCGGCCTCGTTCTGAGCGGTGACACGCGCGAGGAGGCGAGTCTCCACGAACGGGCCCTTCTTGAGACTTCTGCTCATACTTTCTTTCTCCTACTACTCGTGTACTACTTGGACTTGCGGCGACGGATGATGAGGCGGTTGCTGGCCTTCTTCGGGTCGCGGGTCTTGTAGCCCTTGGTCGGCTTGCCCCACGGGGTGACGGAAGGACGACCGGAGGTGTGGTTCTTGCCCTCGCCGCCGCCGTGCGGGTGGTCGACCGGGTTCATGACCGTACCACGGACGGTCGGGCGGACGCCCTTCCAGCGGTTGCGGCCGGCCTTGCCGATCACGATGTTGGCGTGCTCGGCGTTGCCGACGACGCCGATGGTCGCGCGGCAGGTGAGCAGGACGCGGCGAAGCTCGGAGGAGGGCATGCGGAGGACGGCGTAGCCGTTGTCCTTGCCCATGAGCTGCACGGAGGTGCCGGCGGAGCGGGCCATAGCAGCGCCCTTGCCGGGCAGGAACTCGACGTTGTGCACGAGGGTGCCGACGGGGATCTCGGAGAGCGGCATGCAGTTGCCGGGCTTGATGTCGACGTCCTTCACGCCGGAGACGACGGTGTCGCCCACGTGGAGGCCCTCAGGGGCGATGATGTAGGCCTTGGCGCCGTCAGCGTAGTGGAGCAGCGCGATGCGGGAGGAGCGGTTCGGGTCGTACTCGATAGCCGCGACCTTGGCGGGCACGTTGTCCTTGAGGCGCTTGAAGTCGATGCGACGATACTGGCGCTTGTGGCCGCCGCCCTGGTGACGGACGGTGACGCGGCCCTGGTTGTTGCGGCCGGCCTTCTTGGGCAGGGGCTCGAGAAGAGACTTCTCGGGCGTGGTCTTGGTGATCTCGGAGAAGTCCGAGACCGTCTGGAAACGCCTGCCGGCGCTCGTCGGCTTGAGGTGCTTGACTGCCATTTGGTTCTTTCCCTTCTTTGTCCGTTGGCCGCCTCGCTCAGGGATTGGCGGGACGACACCGGATTACCACGGTACCGCGCGTATCCATCATGCGCGGCATAGAAGCCCGGCCCCGTCGAGCGGGGCGCGGGCGGAGTGCCAAAGACTACTCGGCGGAAGCCGCAGCCTGGGTGGCGAAGATCTCGATGGACTCACCCTCGGCGACGGTGACGACGGCCTTCTTCCAGGAGCGGGTCATGCCGGCCTGGTAACGGACGCGCTTCATCTTGCCGCGGACGTTCATGGTGTTCACCTTGGTGACGTGCACGTTGAAGATCTTCTCGACGGCGTCGGCGATCTCCTGCTTGCAGGCACCCTTGGCGACCTCGAACGTGTACTTGCCCTGCTCCATGAGGTCGTAGGAACGCTCAGTGACGATCGGGCGGACGATGACGTTGTAGACGGAGTTCATTTACGCGAGCACCTCCCCGAACTTCTTGGCCACATCGGCGGTCAGGACGAGGGCCCTGTTGTCGATGAGCAGACGGCTGGTGGCCTCGACGTCAGCGATGATGGTGACGTTGGCGAGGTTGCGGAACGAGAGGTACGCGTTGATGTTCTCGTCGTCGACAACGACGGTCACGCGCATGTCGTCGGTGATGCCGAGGGCGTGCAGGACGGCCTTGGCCTTCTTGGTCGAGATCTCGGCGAAGTCGAGAGCGTCGACGACGTAGAGCTCGTTGTCGGCGAGCTTGCCGGAGAGCACGGAGCGCATAGCAAGCTTGACCATCTTGTTGTTGGTCTTCTTGTTGTGCGTGCGGGGGGTCGGCCCGAAGACGACGCCGCCGCCGCGCCACTGGGCAGCGCGGATGGAGCCCTGGCGGGCACGGCCGGTGCCCTTCTGGCGGTAAGGCTTGCGGCCGCCGCCGGAGACCTCGTGGCGGTTCTTCACGGAGTGGGTGCCCTGACGCGCGTTGGAGTCCTGGGCGACCACGATCTGGTGGATGACGGGGATGTTCGGCTCGATGCCGTACACGGCGTCGGAGAGCTCGGCCTGCTCGACCTCAGCCCCCTCGACGTTCTTAACGGAAATCTTGGACATTGTGTCCTCCTAGTAGACCTAAAGGTTTGCTTTCTTAGGGGCCCTTAGGCCATGCGGACCTGGACGAGGCCGTTCTTCGCGCCCGGGACAGCGCCCTTGACGAGCATGAGGTTCTGCTCGGCGTCAACGCGGACCAGCTTGAGGTTCTTGACGGTCACGCGCTCGTTGCCCATGTGGCCGTACATGTGCAGGCCCTTGCGGACGCGGGCGGGATAGGCGCACTGGCCGATGGAACCGGGCTTGCGCTGGTTGCGGCAGCCGTGGGTCATAGGACCGCGGGAGAAGTTCCAGCGCTTGACGGTGCCCTGGAAGCCCTTGCCCTTGGAGGTGCCGGTGACGTCGACGGTCTTGACGTCGGAGAAGTCAGCGACAGTGACGACGTCGCCGCACTTGTGCTCCTCGCCGTTCTCGACGCGGACCTCGCGCAGGTACTTCATCGGCTCGACGCCGGCCTTGGCGAAGTGGCCCGCCATAGGCTTGTTGACGTGCTTGGCGCGGATGTCTCCGAAGCCGATCTGGACGGCGTCGTAGCCGTCGGTCGCCTTCGTCTTGACCTGCGAGACGGTGCAGGGGCCAGCCTGGATGACGGTCACGGGGACGACGTTGTCGTTCTCGTCCCAGACCTGGGTCATTCCGAGCTTGCGGCCAAGGATGGTGTTGACCATGCTCTTTCCTTACCTTCGGTGGTCATGGGACCTGTGGGGCACCCTTTGCCCCAACCCCAGCGGACCACAGCCTTTACCTGCTGTTTTGTTCCGAGACACAAGGGTCCCCTAACTTCACAGCTTGTCTACTATACATGCGAAACCCTGCGTTCACAATCTCTACGCAGAAGTTTTTGGGGCTTCTACCTGCGGCTCGAAATTCCCCGCGGCCGGGCGTATCTATGGGTCAGGAGGACGGGACGGGATGGACCGGCGGCGGAGTTGGGCGGCGCGGGCGCTTGCGGCGCACGGGCGGGCGGCGCGGCGGCTTACGGCGCGCGGGCGCGCAGAATCCTCGATTTCCAGTCCCACCGGGCGCACGGACGCGCGTAGAAAGAAGCACCTCCAGCCCATTGAGGGGCTACGCACGGGGGGCGCAGGCGGACGCGCAAAATCCCCGATTCCCAGTTCCGCCGGATGCGCAGGCGCGCAGAAATCAAAACCTCCAGCATTGGGGGTGTTGCGCGCGCAGAAACCCGAACCTCCAGCTCCATTTTGGGGACATGCGCGCAGAAATCCGCGCCTCCAGCCCCGCCTAAAGCATCTACGCGCAGAATCCCCGACGTCCAGCTCGAAGTTTGGGCTGGACGCCGGGGATTCTGCGCGAGGGGCGCTGCGGCTCGGGCGGCAAGCCACATCGCTAGGCGGCAAGCCCCATCGCTGGGTGACAGTCGCTGCCTGCAGCTTCCTGGGACACCTATCAGCCGGTGACAGTCATTGCGTGATGGCTGGCAACGAATGATGTGTGTCCCAAAAAGCCGCACGTGATGACTGTCACCCAGTGACGGTAACTATCGCCCAGTGACGAAGGCCGTCAGCCGGCGACGGCGCGGTCGGAGCCGATGGCGCGGAACTTGGCGTAGCGGCGCGCGACGAGCTCGCCGGGGTCGAGGCGGCCGAGCTCGTCGAAGGCGACGGTGACCTCGCGCATGATGTCGTGGGCGATTTCGGCGTGAGAGAGGCCTAGGTCGTTGACCACCCCGTCGACGAGGCCGAGCTCGCCGAGCTCGGGCGCCGTCAGGCCGAGCGCGTCCGCGGCGTCCTCGGCGCGCTTTGGGTCCTTCCACAGGATGGATGCGCAGGCCTCGGGGCTCACGACGGAGAACGCGGAGCTGCGCAGCATAAGCAGCTTGTCCGCGACGCACAGCGCGAGCGCGCCGCCGCTGCCGCCCTCGCCCGTGATCACGCTGACCACCGGCACCGTGAGGCCGCTCATCTCCACGAGGTCCTGCGCGATGGCGTCGCCCTGGCCGCGCTCCTCGGCACCGATGCCGCAGTACGCGCCGGAGGTGTCCACGAGACAGAGAACCGGCCGAGCGAACTTCTGGGCCTGGCGCATGAGGCGCAGCGCCTTGCGGTAGCCCTCGGGGTGCGCCATGCCGAAGTTGCGGCGCACGCGCTCCTTGGTGGTGGTGCCGCGCTCGATGGCGATGACGGTCATGGGGCGCCCGTCTTTCCAGCCGATGCCCGCGACCACCGCGGCGTCGTCGCCATAGAGGCGGTCCCCGTGCAGCTCGATGAAGCCGTCGAGGCCGCCCTCGATGATCTCGGAGGCGGTGGCGCGCTCCGCCGAGCGCGTGAGCTTGACGACCTCGTAGGCGCTCGCGGGCTCGTCTGCGGCCTTGGCCTTGGGCTTGCCGCCGCGCTTGGCCGCGCGGCCCGTCGCCCCGCCACCGACCCCCAGCCCGACGAGCGAGTGCGGGGAACCCGCCGTCGGCGCCTCACCGGCGTGCAGCGAGAGAAGCTCCCCCAGCACGGCGGGCAGGTCCTTGCGCTCCACGATCGCGTCGCAGAAGCCGTGCTCGAGCAGGAACTCCGAGCGCTGGAACCCCGCGGGGAGCTTTTTCCTCGCGGTCTGCTCGATCACGCGCGGGCCTGCGAAGGCGACGAGCGCCCCGGGCTCCGCCAGGGTGATGTCGCCTTCCATGGCGAAGCTCGCCGTGACGCCGCCGGTCGTGGGGTCGGTCAGCACACATATATAAAGAAGCCCCGCCTCAGAGTGGCGGCGCACCGCCGCGGACACCTTGGCCATCTGCATAAGGGAGGTCACGCCCTCCTGCATGCGCGCTCCGCCCGACACGGTGAAGCCCACGACGGGCAGGCCGGCCTCGGTCGCCTTCTCGAACACGCAGCAGATCTTCTCGCCGACGACCGAGCCCATCGACCCCATCATGAAGCCGGCGTCCATAAAGAAGAGCGCGCACTCGCGCCCGCCGATACGCCCGCGGCCGCAGACCACGGCGTCGTTCTCGCGCGAGGACTCGCGGGCCGCCTCGAGCTTCTGGGGGTAGCCCGGGAAGCCGAGGAAATCGGTCGCGCGCAGCCCGGCGTCCCACTCCTCGAAGCTGCCGGCATCCACGGTCATGCGCATGCGGGCACGGCCGGAAACGCGCAGGTGCTTGCCGCAGCGAGGGCAGACCTCGAGGTTCTCGCGGAGCTTCTCCTCGTCGATGGCGCGGCGGCAGCCCGGGCACTTGACGAGCACGTGGCGGGCGGGGAACTCGGCGCAGACCTCGGTCATGGGCCCCTCGAGCGCGTTCATCGCATGGCCGATCCTATTGCTCAGCATAGATGTGCTCCATCAGGTTCGTGTGGTAGTTGCCGGAGAGGAACTCCTCGTTGCCGAGGATCCGCAGCTGGAGGTCGCTGTTCTCCTGGACACCCTCGATCACGAGCTCACCCAAGGCCGAGCGCATCTTCCTCACGGCGCCGTCGCGCGTGGGCGAGCAGACGATGACCTTGGCGAGCATCGAGTCGTAGTACGGCGGCACCGAGGCGCCCGGGAACAGCGCGGAGTCGAAGCGCACGCGCGGGCCGCCGGGCACGTGCAGCATCGTGACGGTCCCGCAAGACGGCAAGAAGTCCGGGGTCTCGGCATTGATGCGGCACTCCATGGCGTGGTTGCGCACGGGGACGTCCTCGCTCGTGAAGGGCAGCGGCTGGCCGGCGGCAACGCGCAGCTGCCATTTGACGAGGTCGACGTCGGTGACGAACTCCGTCACGGGGTGCTCGACCTGCAGGCGGGTGTTCATCTCCATGAAGTAGAAGTTGCCGTCGTCGGTGTAGAGGAACTCGATGGTGCCGGCGCCCTCGTAGCCGACGGCGCGCGCGAGGTCGCGGGCGGCGCGGTGCATGCGCTCGCGGACGTCGTCGCGGCCCTCGAGGCAGGGCGCGGGGCTCTCCTCGATGAGCTTCTGGTTGCGGCGCTGCACGGAGCACTCGCGCTCGCCGAGCGAGTAAACGTTGCCCTGCTTGTCCGCCATGATCTGGACCTCGACGTGGTGGGCCGGCGAGACGAACTTCTCCATGTAGCACTCGCCGTCGCCGAAGACGGTCTCGGCCTCGGTGTGGGCCTCGACGAAGGCGCGCGCGGCGGCCTCCACGCGCTCGACCTTGCGGATGCCGCGGCCGCCGCCGCCCGAGCGGGCCTTGATGAGCACGGGGCAGCCGATGCGACGGGCCTCGCGCTCGGCCTCCTCGGGACTGGTCAAGAGGTCGCAGCCGGGGACGACGGGAACGCCCGCGGCCTTGGCCGTGCGGCGGGCGGCGTCTTTGTCGCCCATACGGCTGATGACGTCGGCAGAGGGGCCGATGAAGGCCAAGCCGCACTTCTCGCACTCGCGGACGAAGCCGGCGTTTTCCGAGAAGAACCCGTAGCCGGGGTGGATGGCCTTGGCGCCGGACTTGACGGCGCAGGTGAGCACCGCGTCCTCGTTGAGGTAGCTCTCGGCCAGGCGGGAGCCGCCGATGCAGTAGGCCTCGTCGGCCAGGCGCACGTGGAGCGCCTCGGCATCGGCGGGCGAGTAGACGGCGACGGTGCGGACGCCCATGTCGCGGCAGGCGCGGATCACGCGGACGGCGACCTCGCCGCGGTTTGCGACCAGGATCTTATCGAACATGTGAGGTCTCCCCTACCTGCGATTTTCCGGGTTGGCGGCGCCGGCGGGCGCGGGCGCGGCGGACGCGGGCGAGCCGGCGGGCGCGGCAGCGCTCCCCTGCCCCGCGGACGCCTTGCCCCCGTCCACGAGCGCGAACGACATGCTCGCCGTGCAGCAGACCTCGCCGCCCACGCTCGCGGTGCCCTCGCAGAAGCGGAACGGCCCGCGAGCACGGGTCACCTTGCAGCGGAGCTCGACGGTGTCGCCGGGGCGGACCGGGCGCTTGAAGCGGACCTTGTCGAGGCTCGTGTAGAACGGCGTGCCTCCGGCGCGGAGCTCGTCGGCAAAGAGCACGCAGCAGTTCTGGGCGAGCATCTCGCACTGGATCACGCCGGGCACCACGGGGTTGCCGGGGAAGTGGCCCTGCAGGAAGAACTCGTCGCCCTTGATGGTCAGCCGTCCCGCGGCCTCGTCGCCCTTGAGCTCGACCTCGTCGAGCAGCAGCATCGGCTCGCGGTGGGGCAGGATGCCCTTGATCTCTTCTTTGTTCATGCTCGCCCCCTAGCCGATGGTCATGAGGCAGCCGCCGTACTCGACGAGCTCGCCGTCCTTGGCGTTGATGGAGAGAACCTCGCCGTCGGCCTCGGCCGCGACCTCGTTCATGACCTTCATCGCCTCGATGATGCAGAGGGTCTCGCCCTTGCGGACCTTGGAGCCCACGTGGACGAAGGGGTCGGCGCCGGGCGCCGGGGAGGCGTAGTAGACGCCGACCATCGGGGCCTTGACCTCGGTGCCGGCGGGCTCTGCGGGCTCGGGCTCCGCTTCGGCGGCAGGGGCCTGCGCAGCCGCGGCCTCGGGGGCCGCCGCGGGGACGGCCGCGCCGGCGGCGAGAAGCGCCTCGGCGCTCACGGCCTGCGGCGCCACGACGACGGGCGCCGGTGCCTGCGCCGCCCCGCGCTCAAGCTCGAAGGCGGAGCCGTCGGGCTCCTCGACGCGGACGCGGGTGAGCCCGCGGTCCTCCATGACGTCGGCGATCTGGGCGATCTTGTTCGAATCCATGCTTATGCCTCCTTGGCGGCGCGGAGCGCTATGCACGCGTTGTGCCCACCGAAGCCGAGGTTTGTCGAGAGGGCCCAGGTGAGCTCGCAGGCGCGGGCCTCGTTGGGTGTGTAGTCCAGGTCGCACGCCGGATCGGGCGTGCGGTAGTTGATGGTCGGGGGCACGACGCCGTCGCGCAGAGCGAGGGCGCAGGCCATGACCTCGGCGGCGCCCGTCGCGCCGATCATGTGGCCGGTCATCGACTTGGTCGAGCTCACGTGGGCCGCGCGGGCGGCGTCCTCGCCGAGGGCGCGCTTGAAGCCGAGCGTCTCGGACGAGTCGTTGAGCTTGGTCGAGGTGCCGTGGGCATTGATGTAGAGGCCCTCCTCGGGGCGGACGCCGCCCTCGGCCACGGCGAGCTCGACGGCGCGGGCGATTCCGGCGGCCTCGGGGTCCGGGCTCGTGATGTGGTGGGCGTCGTCGGTGTTGCCGTAGCCGACGACCTCGGCGTAGATCCTCGCTCCGCGGGCGACGGCGTGCTCCCACTGCTCGAGGACGAGCACGCAGCCGCCCTCGCCCATGACGAAGCCGTCGCGGTCCGCGTCGAAGGGACGGCAGGCGGTCTGGGGGTCGGGGTTCGTGGTGAGCGCGCGGCAGGCCGTGAAGCCGGCGATGACCTCGGGGATGATGGCCGCCTCGGCGCCGCCGGCCAGGATGGCGTCGGCATAGCCGTGCTTGACGGCGCGGAACGCCTCGCCGACCGCGTGGGCCGAGGTCGCGCAGGCCGTGACCACGGGCAGGGTCGGGCCCTGGGCCTTCTGGCGGATGGCGATGTTGCCGGAGGCCATGTTCGGGATCATCATGGCGACGAGGTACGGGGAGGCGCGACGCAGCCCCTTCTTTTCCATGAGGTGGACCTGGTCGGTGTAGGTCTCGACCCCGCCGATGCCCGAGCCCACGTAGACGCCCAGGCGCTCGCGGTCGATCGCGCCCTCGGCGTCGAGACCGGAGTCGGCCATCGCCTCGTCGGAGGCGGCCATCGCGAGCTGCACGCAGCGGTCGAGGTGGCGCGCCTCACGGCGGCCGAAGTACGCCTCGCCGTCGAAGCCCTTGACCTCGGCGGCCACCTGGACCGCGAACCCCTCCGCGTCGAAGCGCGTGATGGGGCCGATGCCGCAGCGGCCCGCGCGCATGGCCTCCCAGGTCTCGGCCGCGGTGTTGCCCAGCGGCGTGACGGCGCCGATGCCGGTGATCGCCACCCTGTGTTCCATCGTCATCTCCCAACCGGGCCGGACGTGCGCCGGCCCCTCTTTACATCGCCATTCCGCCGTCCACGCGGACGACCTCGCCCGTCACGTACGCCGCGGCGTTGCTCACCAGGAAGCGGACGACGGCCGCCACCTCGGAGGGGTCGGCCAGGCGCCCCAGGGGGATCTGCCCCTCGTAGCGCTCGACGACCTGCTCGGGCAGCGCGGCGGTCATGTCCGTCCTCACGAAACCGGGGGCCACGGCGTTGACGGTCACGCCGCGGGGCGCGAGCTCGCGGGCCACCGACTTGGTGAGGCCGATGAGCCCCGCCTTCGAGGCGGCGTAGTTCGCCTGGCCCGCGTTGCCCATGAGGCCCACCACCGACGACATGTTCACGACGCGGCCGCCGCGCTGGCGCATGAACGCCCTCGTGAGGGCGCGCGTCATGTTGAACGCGCCGGTGAGGTTCACGCCGACGACGCGCTCGAAGTCCTCGTCCTTCATGCGGACAAGAAGCCCGTCGCGCGTGACGCCCGCGTTGTTCACGAGCGCCCAGACGGCGCCGAAGTCGTCGAGGACCGCGCCGACGGTGGCCTTGACCTCATCGGCGCTCGCCACGTCGCAGCGGTACGCGCGGGCGGTCGCGCCGGCTGCCTCGCAGGCGGCGACGGCCTCGGCGGCCGCCTCGGCGTTGCCGGCATAGACGAGCGCAAGGTCGAAGCCGTCGGCGGCGAGGCCCTCGGCCACGGCGCGGCCGATGCCGCGCGACGCGCCGGTGACGAGCGCCACGCGGCGCGAGGCGTCGCGGGACAGGAGCCCTTCTTTACTACTCGGCATCGCGGGCGCCTCCCTTCGCAGCGAGCGCAGCCACGGCCTCGTCGAGTTCCTCGGGGGTCTCGACGTGGTAGAGGCGCGTGCCCTCGAGCGTGCGCTTGACGAGGCCGGTGAGGGTCTTGCCGGGGCCGACCTCCACGAAGGCATCGACGCCGGCGTCGGCCATGGCGCGGACCGTTTCGGTCCAGCGCACCGGGTTCGCGACCTGCGCGGAGAGGAGCTCCGAGGCGGCCGCGGGATCGGCCGGGTACGGGCGCGCCGTGCGGTTTGCCAGCACGGGCACGCGGGTCGCGGCGGGCGCATGGCCCTGCGCGAGGTAGTCGGAGAGGCCGCGGGCGGCGTCCGCCATGTACGGGCTGTGGAACGCGCCGGACACGGCGACCTTCATCGCGCGGCCGCCCGCCTCGTGCACGAGCTCGTCGAGCTTGGCGCAGGCCGCGGGCGAGCCCGCCACGACGGTCTGCAGCGGGCTGTTGTAGTTCACGGGCCAGCAGTCGCCGTCGGTCGCGGCCGCCGACTCGGCGGCGAGCTTCTCGACCTGCGCGGCATCGAGCTTGACCACGGCGCGCATGGCGCCGGGGCGCTCTGCCGCGGCGTCGGCCATGAGCTCGGCGCGGCGGCACACGAGCCTGAAGCCGTCCTCGTCGGAGAAGGCGCCGGCGAAGGTAAGCGCCGCCACCTCTCCCAGCGAGAAGCCCGCGACAAGGTCCGGCTCCACGCCGCGCTCCGCGAGCGCGCGGGCGCAGGCGAGGTCGACGGCATAGACGCAGGGCTGGGTGTTCGCCGTCTGGGCGAGCTCTTCCTTGGTGCCCCCGAAGCACTGCGCGGACGTGCCCGACCGCGCGGCGTCAGCGGCGTCGAAGACCGCGCGCGCGGCAGGCGACGCCGCGGCGAGCTCCTTGCCCATGCCAGGGCGCTGGGAGCCCTGCCCCGCAAACAGGAACGCTACTTTACCCATGTGCCCGCCCCCGCGAGAACGCGCTCGGCGCCGTCGACGAGGTCGTCGACGATGGCCGCGGCGCTCTGGCGCTCGTGGACCATGCCCGCGACCTGACCACACAGGAAGGAACCGCCCGCGACGTCGCCGTCCTTGGCTGCCCGGCGCAGCGCGCCGGTGCCGAACTCGGCGAGCTTCTCGGGGGAAGCGCCCTCGGCCTCGAGCTTGGCGTACTCGTTCGTGAAGGGCGTCTTGAGCGCGCGGACGGGGTGTCCCGTGGAGCGGCCCGTCGCGCGGGTCGAGATGTCCTTGGCCTTGAGCACGAGCTCCTTGTACGGCTCGGAGACGGTGCACTCGTCGGCCACGAGGAAGCGCGTGCCCACCTGGACGCCCTGGGCGCCCAGCATGAGGGCCGCCGCCACGCCGCGGCCGTCGGCGATGCCGCCCGCCGCGACGACGGGGATGTCCACCGCGTCGACGACCTGCGGGACGAGCACCATCGTGGTGAGCTCGCCGATGTGGCCGCCGGACTCGGTGCCCTCGGCCACGACGGCGGTCGCACCGGCGCGGGCGACGAGCTTGGCGAGCGCCACGGAGGCGACGACCGGGACGACCTTGATGCCGGCGGCGATCCACGCCTTCATGTACTTGCGCGGGTTGCCGGCGCCGGTGACGACGACCGGGACCTTCTCGTCGATGACGACCTGGGCGACCTCGTCAGCGAAGGGGCTCATGAGCATAACGTTCACGCCGAAGGGCTTGCTCGTGCGGCGGCGCAGCTCGTGGATCTGGTCGCGGAGCCAGTCAGCGTTCGCGTTCATCGCGGCGATGATGCCCAGGCCACCGGCCTCGGACACGGCCGCGGCCAGAGAGGCGTCGGCGATCCACGCCATACCGCCCTGGAACACGGGCTTTTGGATCCCGAGGGCGTCGCAAAGAGGGGTCTTCAGCATGGCTACTTCTCCAGCTGGGCCTCGACGAGCTCGACGAACTCGCCGACGGTCGCGGGGGTCGCGTCCTGGTCGATCTCGATGTCGAACTCGTCCTCGCAGGCGACGACGACCTCGACGGTCGCGAGGCTGTCGAGGCC
>NZ_DAWEMK010000001.1:41406-49557 GCF_052362415.1 Paratractidigestivibacter sp.
TCTCGGGCTTGAGCTCGACGTCGTCGGCGCCGGCGTTGTCGCGGATGATGTCGCAGACGCGCTCGAAGGTGCTGGTATCGGCCATGGTGGTCTCCTTTGTTCTGGGGTTTCTTTGTTGGCTTTGGTGCAAAGACGTGCGTTTGGAGCTTGCTATGCGAAACCTACTTCCAGCGGAGCAGGCATGCGCCGATGTCGAGGCCGGCCCCGAAGCCGACCAGGGCAACGAGGTCGCCGCCCTTGAGCTCGCCCGCGCGGGCGAGGCGATCGAGCGCGAGCGGGATGCAGGCGCTCGAGATGTTGCCGGTGTCGCGCAGGGTGCGGACCACGCGCGAGCCGTCGATGCCGAGGCGCTTGATCGCCGCGGCGAGGATCCGCTCGTTGGCCTGATGGAAGACCAGGTGGTCGATGTCAGCGACCGCGACGCCGGCATCGGACGCCATCGCCTCGACGGCGTCGCAGATGGTGGCGACGCCGAAGCGGAACACGCGACGGCCGTCCATGGAAAGGACGCTCGCCCGCCGCGGCGCCTCCGCGAACGGGGAGGTACCCGCGACGCCGGGGACGTTGAGGACCGCGACGGAGGGATCGGTCGTGAAGCGCATGGAGAGCGGGTTCGGAGCGGGGCTCGCGACGGTGGAGCCGGCAGCGCAGGCCGCGCTCGGAGCGTCGGGCGCCTCGATGACGGCCGCGCCCGCCCCGTCGCCAAAGAGCACACAGGTGGAGCGGTCGGTCCAGTCGAGGACGCGGCTCATCTGCTCTGCCGCGACCACGAGGACGCGACGGGCGCGCCCCCGTGCGATGTAGCCGTCGGCGACGTCGAGCGCGAGGACGAACCCGGCGCAGGCGCCCGACACGTCGAAGGCCGGGCAGCTCGCGCCCAGGCGCTCCGCAACGGCGCAGGCCTCGGCCGGCAACAGGTGATCGCCGGTCGTGGTCGAACAGACGATGAGGTCGAGTTCGGTGGGGTCAACCTCCGCCGCCTCGATCGCTCGACGGCTCGCCTCGACGGCGAGGTCGTCAAGCGTCTCGGTGGTGCACACGCGACGGCTCTTTATGCCGGTCCGGGTAAAGATCCACTCGTCGGAAGTATCAAGGAACGCCGAGAGCTCGTCGTTCGTCACCGAGCGCGCAGGGAGCGCCGAGCCGGTGCCCAGAATCTGGAAAGACAAAGACCTTGCAACTCCTTTATGCCGAACGAATGTTGACCTGTTAACATTGCTTTGACAGAATAACCTAGGTTGTTGGTTGTTGAGTTCTCAACTTCAGAAGACGGCATTCGACATAGTTGCTTCACAAGTCTCGGATCCAAACATCAGGTTGGAAAGAAGGGCACATGAAGAGCCAGCTGGACATCGTGGAGGTCACCGGTTCCACCAATGACGACCTGCTCAAGATGGGTAAAGAAGGCGCTCCCCACGGCTATGGGCTCGCGGCTCGGCGCCAGACGGCCGGCCGTGGGCGCCGCGGGCACAAGTGGGACTCGACCGAGGGAAACCTCTTGCTCTCCATCGTGCTGCGGCCCGACGTCGAGCCGACAGACCTGAGCGGGCTTGCCGCCGTGTGCGGCCTTGCGGTCTACGAGGAGCTCGAGGCTCTCGGCCTCGCCAATGAGGTGCGCCTCAAGTGGCCGAACGACCTCTATGCCCGCGACAAGAAGCTCGGCGGGATTCTCATCGAGGCGGCCAAGGACGAAGAGGGCAGGACCTTCGCCGTCGCGGGGATCGGCGTCAACGTGGCCTATACTCCGGCGGAGGTGCCTGACGGCGGCCTTCCCGCCGTGAGCCTCATGGACTTGAACGGCGATGTCCCGCCCGTGGACAAGCTGCTGAGAGCAGTCCATGGGACCGTTGTCGGCCGCGTCGACGGGTGGGCCCGCACGCTCAGGCGTGTGCGGAAGGGCAACGGGAAGGAAAACCTCGGGCCTCTCTCCCCCGTGCTCGACGAGTATTTGGGCCACGTCGCGTGGCTCGGGCGAGAAGTAATCGCCCTCTCTCCCGACGGCGCCGAGCTCGCGCGCGGCTGCTTCAAGGCCGTCGACGACCACGGCCGTGCCATCATAGCCTGCGCCGACGGCACGCACGTCTTCCCCTTTGAGCTCGCCTCCCTCCGACCCCTCGCCCACTGACGACCAGCACTGGGTGACAGTCATCACGTGAAGCTTTTTGCAACACACATCATTTGATGCCACCCATCAGCCAATGACTGTCACCCAGTGATGGGTGTCACAGAAAGCTGCACGCAATGACTGTCACCCAGTGTTGGTAGACAAAGAAAAAGGCCCCGCTGCGGTACGGCAGCGGGGCCTGATTCATCGCTATGCGATCAGCTTAGAGCTTGATCTCGATGTCGACGCCAGCGGGGAGGTCGAGGCGCATGAGCGAGTCGACGGTGCTGGAGGACGGGTCGAGGATGTCGATGAGGCGCTTGTGGGTGCGCATCTCGAACTCGTCGCGGGAATCCTTGTCCTTGTGCGGCGAGCGGATGACGCAGTAGAGGTTGCGCTCGGTCGGCAGGGGGATGGGGCCGCTCACGCGGGCACCGGTCTTCTGAGCGGTGTCGACGATGAGCTTGGCGGACTGATCAACGACCTCGTGGTCATAGCCCTTGAGGCGGATCCTGATCTTCTGGGTAGACACTGTGGTACCTCCGTAAATGAGCTAACGCTCGGGTCGTTTAGTTGGTGCCGTTCTTGGCGACGATCTCGTCGCGGACGGACTTCGGGACGGGCTCGTAGGAGTCGAACTGCATGGTGTAGCTCGCGCGACCCTGAGTCTGGGAACGGAGGTCGGTTGCGTAACCGAACATCTCGCCCAGGGGCACCTTGGCGCGGATGACCTTGGAGCCGAAGCGGTCCTCCATGCCCTCGATCTTGCCGCGGCGGGAGGTCAGGTTGCCCATGACGTCGCCCATGTACTGCTCGGGGGTCTCGACCTCGACGGACTCGACGGGCTCGAGCAGGACCGGGTCGGACTTCTTCAGCGCGTCCTTGATGGCCATGGAGCCGGCGATCTTGAAGGCGGCCTCGGAGGAGTCGACCTCGTGGTAGGAGCCGTCGATCAGCTTGACCTTGATGTCGACAACCGGGTAGCCGGCGATGACGCCGGTCTCGAGCGCCTCCTGGATGCCCTTGTCGATGGAGGGGATGTACTCCTTCGGGATGACGCCACCGACGATGGCGTTCTCGAACTCGTAGCCCTTGCCCTCCTCGTTGGGCTCCATGTCGATGACGGCGTGGCCGTACTGGCCGCGGCCGCCGGACTGGCGGACGAACTTGCCCTCGGCGTGCTGCACGGCGTGGCCGGCGGTCTCGCGGTAGGCGACCTGCGGCTTACCCACGTTGCAGTCGACCTTGAACTCACGGCGCAGGCGGTCGACGATGATCTCGAGGTGCAGCTCGCCCATGCCGGCGATGATGGTCTGGCCGGTCTCGTGGTCGGTGTGGACCTGGAAGGTCGGGTCCTCCTCGGCGAGCTTGGCGAGGCCCACAGACATCTTGTCCTGCTCGGCCTTGGTCTTGGGCTCGACGGCGACGTCGATGACGGGGTCGGCGAACTGGATGGACTCGAGGATGATCGGGTTCTTCTCGTCGCAGAGGGTGTCGCCGGTGGTGGTGTTCTTGAAGCCGACGCAGGCGACGATGTCGCCGGCGGAGCAGGCCTCACGGTCAACACGGTCGTTGGCGTTCATCTCGAGGATGCGGCCCAGACGCTCGCGGTTGTCCTTGGTGACGTTGTAGACGTAGGAGCCCGCCTCGGCGTGACCGGAGTACACGCGGATGTAGGTGAGCTTGCCGACGAACGGGTCGGTCATGATCTTGAACGCCAGGGCCGAGAAGGGCTCCTTGACGTCGGCGTGACGGACCTCGGACTCGCCCTTAGGCGTGGTGCCGTCGATCTCCTTGACGTCGAGCGGGGAAGGCAGGTAATCCACGACAGCGTCGAGGAGCTCCTGGATGCCCTTGTTCTTGTAGGCGGAGCCGACGAAGACGGGGTTGATGCCGTTGTCGAGAACGCCCTTGCGGATGGCGGCCTTCAGGACGTCCACGGGGACCTCGGCGTCCTCGAGAACGGCCTCCATGACCTCATCGGAGTAGTTGGAGGCGGCGTCGAGAAGCTCGTCGCGCTTGGCCTGCGCCTCGTCGGCGAACTCGGCCGGGATCTCGTCCATCGGCTCGGGGTAGATCATGCCCTTGGCGTCTTCCTTGAAGTCCCAAGCGGTCATGGTCACGAGGTCGATGATGCCCCAGAAGTTGGCCTCAGAGCCCATGGGCATCTGGGCGGCGACGGCGGGAGCGTGCAGGCGGTCCTTCATGGTCTGGATCGCGTGGTCGAAGTCGGAGCCGACGCGGTCGAACTTGTTGATGAAGGCGATGCGAGGCACGTTGTACTTGGTGGCCTGGCGCCAAACGGTCTCGGACTGCGGCTGGACACCGGCGACGGCGTCGAAGACGGCGACAGCACCATCGAGGACGCGCAGGCAGCGCTCGACCTCAGCGGTGAAGTCGACGTGGCCAGGGGTGTCGATGATCTGGATGACGTGGTCCTTCCAGAAGCAGGTGGTGGCCGCGGAGGTGATGGTCACGCCGCGCTCCTGCTCCTGAACCATCCAGTCCATGGTGGCGGCGCCATCGTGGACCTCGCCGATCTTGTGGTTCTTGCCCGTGTAGTAAAGGATGCGCTCGGTAGTGGTCGTCTTGCCGGCATCGATGTGGGCCATGATGCCGATGTTGCGAAGCTTGCTGAGCTCGTACTTAGCCTTAGCCATAAGTGGTTATCCCCTCGGACTAGAAGCGGTAGTGAGAGAAGGCGCGGTTGGCCTCAGCCATCTTGAAGAGGTCCTCGCGCTTCTTCACGGACGCGCCGACGCCGTTGGAGGCGTCGAGAATCTCGTTCGCGAGGCGCTCGGCCATGGAGTTCTCCTTGCGGACGCGGGAGAAGTTGACCATCCAGCGGATGGCGAGGGTGGTGGCGCGACGGGAGTTGACCTCCATCGGCACCTGGTAGGTGGCGCCGCCGACACGCTTCGGCTTGACCTCGAGGGTCGGGCGGATGTTGTCCATGGCCTTCTTGAAGACGGCCAGCGGGTCCTCGCCGGACTTCTCGGCGACGAGGTTGAAGGCACCGTAGACGATGCGCTCGGCGGTGGCCTTCTTGCCATCGAGGAGGACCTTGTTGATGAGCTGGGTCACGAGACGGTTGTTGTAGACGGCGTCAGGCTGGACCTCACGGCGGTTAGCTGCTGCACGACGCGGCATGTGATATCTCCTTAAGAACTAAGAGCGGGTGTTTGCGTGTAAGTCGTCTTACTTCGGGCGCTTGGTGCCGTAGCGGGAACGGGCCTTGGCGCGGTTCTGGACGGCGGCGCAGTCGTAGGCGCCGCGGACGATCTTGTAACGCACACCAGGCAGGTCGCGGACGCGGCCGCCGCGGATCAGGACGATGGAGTGCTCCTGGAGGTTGTGGCCCTCGCCGGGGATGTAAGCGGTGACCTCGATGCCGTTGACGAGACGGACACGGGCGACCTTACGAAGAGCCGAGTTCGGCTTCTTGGGCGTGGTGGTGAAGACGCGGGTGCAGACGCCGCGCTTCTGGGGGTTGTGCTGCAGGGCTGCGTTCTTAGACTTAGCCTTGACGCTCACGCGACCGTTGCGAACGAGCTGGTTGATAGTAGGCAAAGTTCTCTCCTTCTTATACCTATCGACGTGCTGATTTACGATATTCATGGGCCGCGCAGCACCGCCGCCCCGGATTGACGCGACGATGAACTTTACGCTTGTGCCCGAGCAGTTGTCAAAACGCCACGGAGCCGGGCGTATCCATTTCACACGGAGTTCACACACGCGCCGACGCATGGCAAGAAGGGCCTCGGCCAGCCGGTCGCCGCCGGCGCCTAGCACGCCTCGATGCTCGTGAGCTCGACCTGGTCGCCGGTGAGCAGCACGGTGTCGTCGCTGCCGCAGTGCGGGCAGACCTTGCCGTGCGCGACCGTCGGGTAGGTCTTGCCGCAGGCGTTGCAGACCGTGGTCGCCGGCGCCTCCTCGACGATGAGCTCGCTTCCGCGCAGGAGGTCCTCTTTGTCTGCGGCCCAGCGCCAGCAGTCGGTGAGGTAGCGCGGCACCACGCCCGAGACCTCGCCCAGCGTGAGCGTCACGCGGCTCACGGAGGTGAGGGAGTTCTCCTCCCCCACCTCCTCGACCATCTTTATAAGGTGAACGACGATGCCCAGCTCGTGCACGGTCCCGGGGCTCCTTTACTTCTTTCCCGGCTTGGTCTTGTTGCCGTGGAGCAGCAGTTTGATACCGCGCTTGGCCGCGTGCGGCAGGATCGCCTTCATCTTGTCCTCGCTGAGGACCATCGTGGAGCACTCGGGGTTGTCGCGGCGCAGGTGGATCGCGTCGAACTCGCAGCGCGTGGTGCACAGGCCGCAGCCGATGCAGCGGTTCGCGTCCACGATCGACGCGCCGCACTTGAGGCAGCGGGCGCACTCGGTCTTGACCTGGTCCTCGGTGAAGGTGTGGCGGGTGTCGGTCCAGTCGTGCAGCACATGCGCGACGCGGCCGACCTTCGGCTGCTGGCGCCCCGCGTGGTCGTAGCCGCTCGGGTCCACGACCACGTCGGACTTGTCCAGCTCGACGTAGTGGCGCTGGTTGCGCCCGATGGTCAAAGACGCCTTCTGCGCGTAGCGGTGGATGCTGACGGCCGCCTCATGCCCCGCGGCGATGGCGTCGATGACGAACTTCGGGCCCGTGAAGTCGTCGCCGCCGACAAAGACGTCGGGCTCCGCGGTCTGGTAGGTCTGCGGGTTTGCGACCGCCGCGCTGCCGCGCCCGAGCTCGACGCGCGAGCTGTCCAGCAGGTCTCCCCACTCGATGCTCTGGCCGATGGAGAGGACCACGTTGTCGCAGGGCACGAACATCGTGTCCGACTCTTCGTATACCGGCGAGAAGCGCCCGGACTCGTCGAACACGCGGGTGCAGCGCTTGAACGAGACGCCGCGGATGCGCCCGTCGTCGACCTCGATGGACTCGGGGCCCCACCCGCAGCGGATCTTCACGCCGTCTTCCTTGGCCTCCGCGATCTCCTCGGGCAGGGCGGGCATCTCGCCGGGCTGCTCGAGGCAGACCATGTGCACCTCAGAGGCGCCGCAGCGGGCCGAGACGCGCGCCGCGTCGATGGCGACGTTGCCGCCGCCGACGACCACCGTAGTCCCGCGGACCTCGTGGTCCGGGTCCTCGAGCGCGCGGCGCAGGAAGTCGACCGCGGTGTCGACGCCCGCCGCGTCCTCGCCGGGAACTCCCGCCATACGGCCGCCCTGCGCGCCCACGGCCAGGTAGAACGCGCAGAATCCCTGCTCGCGAAGTCCGGCCAGGGTCACGTCGCGCCCGACCTCGACGCCGCAGCGGATCTGGACGCCCATCTGGCGCAGCACGTCGATCTCGGCGGCGACGACCTGCTTGGACAGCTTGTAGGCGGGGATGCCGTAGGTCATCATGCCGCCGGGCAGCGGGTTCTTCTCGAAGACGACGGGCTCATAGCCCAGCTCGGCCAGGTAGTAGGCGCACGAGAGGCCCGCCGGGCCGGCGCCCACGACGGCGACCTTCTGAGAGAAGCGGCCGCGCATCGAGGGGATGGTCGGCTCGGGCACGTAGCGGGTCTCGGCGTCGAGGTCCTTCTCGGCGACGAACTTCTTTACCTCGTCGATGGCCACGGCCTCGTCGACGGTGCCGCGGGTGCAGGCGGCCTCGCAGCGGCGGTTGCACACCCGGCCGCACACGGCGGGGAACGGGTTCTCGCGCTTGATCAGCGCGAGCGCCTCGGTGTAGCGGCCCTCGGCAGCCATGCGCAGGTAGCCCTGGACCGGGACATGCGCCGGGCACGCGACCTTGCAGGGCGCGGTGCCGGTCTCGTGGCACTCGATGCGATGGTGGTCCTTGTAGTCCCAGTCCCAGTCCTCCTCGCCCCAGTGGTTGTCATCGGGGAGCGGCTGCACGGGGTAGGCAACGCGCCCGTTCTTGGTCGGGAGCTTCTGGCCGAGCTTGGCCGCGCCGGCCGGGCAGACCTCGACGCAGCGCCCGCACGCGACGCACTTGGCCTCGTCGACGTGGGCAACGTAGGCAGAGCGACTCAGGTTCGGCGTGTTGAACAGCTGAGA
>NZ_DAWEMK010000001.1:49642-59769 GCF_052362415.1 Paratractidigestivibacter sp.
GCAGGAGCCTGCGGCGTAGCGGTCGTACTTCTTGAGCCAATGTGAGATGTGCTCGACGTCGGCCGACTGGTTCTCGTGCGCGATGGCGCGCTCGACGGGGATGACGTGCATGCCGATGCCCGCGCCTCCCGGCGGGACCATCTTGGTCACCTTGGTCAGGGGCAAATACGCCATCCGCTCAAAGAAGGACGAGAGCTCGGGGTGCTCCTCGAGCTGCTTCTGGTTCATAAGGGTGAACTCGGCCGAGCCGGGCACGAACATCGGCAGGACATACTGCTTCGTGCGGGTCGGGTTCTCCCAGTTGTACTCGATGATGCCCTTGACGGCCATATCGTCGAGAAGCTCCTGGACACGCGCCTCGGGCAGGCCGGAGGCGCTCACGAGCTCGGGCAGCGTCATGGGGACGCGGACCTTCATGTTCGCGGTGAGCGCCGCCTCCTCCTCGGTCATGACGGAGGCGAGGCCCCAGTAGTCGGGGTCGGTCGGCTTGGTCTTGTTGCCGATGCGGTCCGAGATCTTGTGCGCCTCGCGCAGGACGCCCGGTTTCAGCAGCTCGCCCGCCGCGGGGCCCGGCTCGTCACGGTCGTCGTGCACCCACGTGGTGAAGGTGTCGACCTCGCTCATGTACTCCTCCGCGAGGATGCGGTGCAGCTCACCGGCGGGGTTCGTGGCCGGGATGACGTTGCGGGCGGCGATCTCCTCGTCCGTGAGCGTGCCGCGCATCGTGTTGTCGTTCGCGTTGACGGTCATGGGCCTCTCCTTTATGTCCCCGCGGCCAGACCCCCATCCGGCGCGCGGCCGCCTTCTATGTCGCTTGCTTATTCGGACGGGTAATGCGCCGCGGAGCTGTTCGCGGGGGCTTCTTTGGCGAAGGTGCCGGTCTTCTGGGAGGCCACGGCCTCGCGCAGGTAAGAAACCCACTCGTCGATGCCCTCGCCCGTCTTTGCGCTTATGGGGATGACGCGGGCCCGCGGGTTGCGCATGGCCACGTTCGCCCGGCACTTGTCCAGGTCGAAGTCGAAGTAGGGCGCGACATCGATCTTGTTGACGAGAACGAGGTCTGTGACCTCGAACATCAACGGGTACTTGAGCGGCTTGTCGTCGCCTTCCGGCACCGAGAGGATGACGATGTTCACCGAGGCGCCCGTGTCGAACTCCGCGGGGCAGACCAGGTTGCCGACGTTCTCAAGGAAGACGAGGTCGGCATCGCCGGCGGCCAGGCCTTCGAGGCCCTGTGCGCACATGTCGGCGTCGAGGTGGCACATGCCGCCGGTATGGAGTTGGATGGACCTCACGCCGAGCCTGGAGATGGCGGCCGCATCCACGTCGGAGTCGATGTCGGCCTCCATGACGGCCAGCTTGAGCTCGGGCGAGAGCGCCTCGATGGTGCGCGCGAGCGTCGTGGTCTTTCCGGAACCGGGAGAGCTCATGAGGTTGACCAGGAGCTGGCCCTTCTGGCGGAGGCGGTCCCTCAACGCGTCCGCCTTGCGGTCGTTGTCCGCGAAGACGGACTGCTTGACCTCGATGACCTTGTAACCCTCCACGGCTCCCCCATCGCCTCGGCTGCTGATTCGCTCTAAGCATATAACGAGCGAAATTGACACTGCGTCAACCTTCGGCGAGCGGCAGATGGGAGCAAGCGCGGAGCCGGGTGCGGGCATTACGCGAACGACGCCGGGCGGCCCGATAGTCGCTGGGTGAGCCCGCGGACGAAAAAAGCGGCCCCGCCGAAGCGGGGCCGCCGTGAGCGTGCTATGAGGTCGCGAGGCTACTCCTCATCGGAACCCTCGGACTTGACGACCTGGGAAAGAAGGTCGTCGAGGCTGCCGAGATCCTCGTTGATGACGTCGCCGGAGCCGGAGGCGTCCTTCTCGTCGGCAGAACCGCCGATGAGCTCGTCGTCATCGAAGTGGTGCTTGGAGGGCGCGGCGGTGCCGAGCATCACGTCGTCCGCATCGGGCGAGAAGACCATGTTGAGCAGCTGAGAAAGATTCTCGCTGTCGGCCTCGTCGTCCTCGGGCTCGAGGATGTAGAGCAGGCCGCGGGCCTCGAGGCCGTCGCGGAGCTCCTCGATGGCCTTGGCGCCGATGCCGTCGATGCGCAGCAGGTCGTCCTCGGTCTTGCCGATGAGGTCGCCGACGGTCTCGATGCCGACCTCGCTGAACTTGTTGGTCCAGCGCTGCGACACGCCGAGGTCGTCGAAGAGGTAGAGCTTGGCGTCCTCGGAGCTGAGGGTGCGGCCGTTCTTGGAGTAGACGCCGCCGAAGCCGTAGTCGTCGCCGACCCAGTCGAGCTGCTTGGGCAGCTGCTCCTCGATGCCCTTGAGCTCGTCGGGGGCCCACTCGGGAAGGCTCTTGGCCATCGGCGAGGTGGGGCCGTCGATCTTCTGGCCGTGGTAGGTCATCTCGACGTTGTGGTACGCCGCGAGGCCCGTGCCCGCCGGGATCTGCTTGCCGACGATGACGTTGGACTTGAGGTCCAGCAGGTGGTCGACGTCGCCCTCGATGGCGGCCTCGGTGAGGACGCCAGCGGTGCGGATGAACGAAGCGCTGGACAGCCAGGAGTCGATCGAGCTGGCGACCTTGAGGGCGCCGAGGATGACCGGCTCGGCCTCGGGCGGGGTGCCGCCGGCCAGGGTGATGTTCTTCACCGTCTCGGCGAAGACATAGCGGTCGACGTACTCGCCGAGCAGGTACTGCGAGTCGCCCGGGTTGGTGACCTGGACGCGGCGCAGCATCTGGCGCGCGATGACCTCGATGTGCTTGTCGTCGAGGTCGACGCCCTGCGACGTGTAGACGTCCTTAACAGAGTCGACGAAGACGTGCATCGTGGACTCGATGTCGGTGAGCTTGCGGAGCTTGCGGAAGTTGACGAAGCCGCGGGTGATCTGGTCGCCGGCGCGGACCTCGACGCCGTCCTCGATGCCCGGCATGAAGCGGGCGGACGCGGGGACACGCCACTCCTCGATGATGCGGGTCGGGTCCTCGATGTCCAGGATGCGGATGAGGTACTCGGTCTGCTCGGGCTGGATGCGCAGGAGGCCGGACACGGGGGCCAGGTCGGCCTCGCGGCCCAGGATCTTCTCGTTGACGTTACCGACGACGTCGAACATGCGGGCGACCGTCGGGAGGCCCTGCGTGATGTCGTCGGCGCCCGCGACGCCGCCGGAGTGAATGGTACGCATGGTGAGCTGGGTGCCCGGCTCGCCGATGGACTGGGCGGCGATGATGCCGACCGCGGTGCCGATGTTGACGGGGCGGCGGGTCGAGAGGTCCCAGCCGTAGCACTTCTGACAGACGCCGTACTTGCTCTTGCAGGTAAGAAGCGCGCGGAGCTCGACCTTCTTGAGGCCGTGGGCGACGAGCATCTCGAGGTCGGCCTTGGACTCGATGTAGCCGTCCTTGTCGATGAGGACCTCGCCGGTCTCCGGGTCGACGATCGGGTTCAGCGCGCAGCGGCCGATGAGATCGACGTTGACGTCGGTCTCGCCCGGCTTGATGAGCTGGTAGGTCACGGCCTCGTCGGTGCCGCAGTCCTCCTCGCGCACGATGACGTCCTGGCCCATGTCGACGAGTCGACGGGTCAGGTAGCCGGAGTCGGAGGTGTGCGACGCGGTGTCGACCAGGCCCTTACGGGCGCCGTAGGTCGAGATGAAGTACTCGAGCGGCTCGAGGCCCTCGCGGAAGTTCGCCTTAATCGGGAGGTCGATCGTCTCGCCGGACATATCGGCCATGAGGCCACGCATACCTGCGAGCTGACGAAGCTGAGTCTTGGAACCACGGGCGCCGGAGTCGGCCATCATGTAGATGGGGTTGTCCTCAGTGAAGCCCGCGAGCATCTCGGAGCCGAGCAGGTCGGTGCACTCGGTCCAGGCATTGACGACCTCGACGTGGCGCTCGCGCTCCGAGAGGAAGCCGTCCTCGTAGTACTCGTTGATCTGGTCGACGCGATCCTGCGCCTCAGCGATGAGCTCGGGCTTGTCGTCCGGGATCACGGCGTCCCACACGGAGACCGTGAGGCCCGCAAGGGTGGCGTAGTGGAAGCCGGTGGCCTTGATGGCGTCGAGGATCGGCTCGACGTCGGCCAGCGGGTAGCGATCGCAGCAGTCGTTGACCAGCGCGCCGATGTCGCTCTTCACCATCTTGTAGTTGATGAAGGGGTAGTCGGGCGGCAGGCACTGACGGTTGAAGATGACGCGGCCGATGGTGGTGTCGAAGCGCACCGGGCCGTTGTTGAGGTCGATGTCCTCGGTCTTGCCCTTGGCGACGAGCACGCGGAAGTAGCGCTTTCCGTCCTCGACGACGTTGGCGTCGTTCGGGGCGAGGCGAATCTGGACCGGCTTCTGCAGGTCGAGCTTGCTGTCGGCGTCAGAGGCAAGAAGCGCGTCCTCGAAGTCGGCGTAGACCTTGGCCTGCTCGCCCTCGGGGAGGGGCTTGGCGGAGGTCAGGTAGTAGGTGCCGAAGACCATGTCCTGGGACGGGACGGTCAGCACCTTGCCGGACGCCGGCGAGCGCAGGTTGTTGCTCGAGAGCATGAGGATGCGGGCCTCGGTCTGGGCCTGCGTCGAGAGCGGCACGTGCACGGACATCTGGTCGCCGTCGAAGTCGGCGTTGAAGGGGGCGCACACCAGCGGGTGCAGGTGGATGGCCTTACCCTCGACGAGGACCGGCTCGAAGGCCTGGATGGAGAGTCGGTGCAGCGTAGGAGCACGGTTGAGGAGCACCAGACGGCCCTGGATGACCTCCTCGAGGACGTCCCAGACGGCCGGGAGCTGGCGGTCGATCGCGCGCTTGGCGCCCTTGATGTTCTCGACCTTGTCGAGCTCGACGAGGCGGCGCATCACGAAGGGCTTGAAGAGCTCGAGCGCCATCTGCGAAGGCAGGCCGCACTGGTGCAGCTTGAGCTTCGGGTCGACGACGATGACGGAACGGCCGGAGTAGTCGACGCGCTTGCCGAGCAGGTTCTGGCGGAAGCGGCCCTGCTTGCCCTTGAGGGCCTCGGCCAGCGACTTCAGCGGACGCCCGCCGCGCCCGGTGACGGGGCGGCCGCGACGGCCGTTGTCGAACAGCGCGTCCACGGACTCCTGGAGCATGCGCTTCTCGTTGTTGACGATGATCGACGGAGCGTCGAGGTCGAGCAGGCGCTTGAGTCGGTTGTTGCGGTTGATCACGCGGCGGTACAGGTCGTTCAGGTCGGACGCGGCGAAGCGGCCGCCGTCGAGCTGGACCATCGGGCGAAGGTCGGGCGGGATGACGGGGATGACGTCGAGGATCATGTCCGCGGGGTCGTTGCCACCCTTGAGGAAGGCGTCGACGATCTCGAGGCGCTTGACGGCCTTCTCGCGCTTCTGCTTCTGGGAGTCCTCGTTGGCGATGATCGCGCGGAGGGTCTCGGCCTCGGACTCGAGGTCGACGCCGCGAAGAAGCTCGCGGACCGCCTCGGCGCCCATGCCGCCCTTGAAGTAGATGCCGTAGTAGCGCTTGAGCTCGGAGAACAGGCCCTCATCGGAGATGAGCTCGCGCTCCTCGAGCTGCATGAACTTCTCGTAGGCGTCGCGGCGAAGGGCCTTCTCCTCCTCGTACTCCTCCTCGAGGTCGGCGATGCCGGCGCGGATCTCGTCGGCGGAGAGCGGCTCGAAGTCGTCGAACTCCTCGCCCTCGGAGGGCTCGCCCTGCTCCTTCAGGCGCTCGATCTGGTCGTCGCGCTCGGCGTCGAGCTCCTCGAGGTCGGCGGCGAGCTCCTCGCGCAGGTCGTCGGCGTCGGCCTCGCGGGCCTCGGTGTCGACGTTGGTGATGATGTAGCTGGCGAAGTACAGGACCTTCTCGAGGTCCTTGGACTTGATGTCCAGCAGACGCGCGAGCGGGAAGGTCGCGGGGCTCTTGAAGTACCAGATGTGGCTCACGGGAGCCGCGAGCTCGATGTGGCCCATGCGCTCGCGGCGGACCTTGGCCGTGGTGACCTCAACGCCGCAGCGCTCGCAGACGATGCCCTTGAAGCGGATGCCCTTGTACTTGCCGCAGGAGCACTCCCAGTCCTTGACGGGACCGAAGATCTTCTCGCAGAACAGGCCGTCCTTCTCGGGCTTGAGGGTGCGGTAGTTGATGGTCTCGGGCTTCTTCACCTCGCCGTGAGACCAGCCGCGGATCGCGTCGGCAGAGGCCAGCGAGATCTTGATCGCGTCGAAGTCGGTGGTATCGAAGTCTGCCACAGTTACTCCTTATCGCTGTTCGCGTCGCCTGCGAGGGCGGGCTCGCCCTCGAGGTCACTGGATGCGCCGCCGATGAGGTCGTCGACGCCGTTCATGTTGGCAAAGACGTCCACAGCGTCCTCGGCCTGGGCCGGGGCCTCCTGCTTGGCGCTCTGCTCGCGCTTCTTGTAGGAGATCGGCTTGATGTCGAGCGCCAGGGAGCGGATCTCCTTGACGAGGACCTTGAAGGACTCGGGGATGCCGGCGGAGGGCACGTTCTCGCCCTTGACGATGGACTCGTAGGTCTTCACGCGGCCGTTGGTGTCGTCGGACTTGACCGTGAGGAGCTCCTGCAGGACGTTGGCGGCGCCGTACGCGTACAGCGCCCAGACCTCCATCTCGCCGAAGCGCTGGCCGCCGAACTGGGCCTTGCCGCCGAGCGGCTGCTGGGTGACGAGGGAGTAAGGGCCGGTCGAGCGCGCGTGGATCTTGTCGTCAACCATGTGGCCGAGCTTCAGGATGTAGGACACGCCGACGGTGATCTTGCTCTTGAAGGGCTCGCCGGTGCGGCCGTCGTAGAGCGTGGTCTTGCCGAGCTCGTTGAGCTGCGGGACGAAGTCCGCGCGCATGTGCTCGCCGTAGACCTGGGCGGCCTTGTTCATCATGTTGATGTTGGTGCGGCGCTGGACCTCGGCAACCTCGACGTCGGTCGCGCCGTCGAAGACGGGCGTGGCGACGTTGATCGGGCCGGGGACGTAGCGCTTGGAGTCGGTGGACTCGTCGTCCCAGCCGTGGGCGGCGGCCCAGCCGAGGTGGCACTCGAGCAGCTGGCCGACGTTCATACGGGACGGGACGCCCAGCGGGTCGAGAAGGACGTCGACGGGGGTGCCGTCGGCCATGTAGGGCATGTCCTCCACGGGCAGGACGTTGCAGACGACGCCCTTGTTGCCGTGGCGGCCGGCGATCTTGTCGCCCTGCTGGATCTTGCGGCGCTGAGCGACGAAGACGCGGACGAGCTCGTTGACTCCGGGCGGGAGGTCGTCGCCGGCCTCACGGCTGAAGCGCACCACGTCGACGACGCGGCCGTAGGAGCCGTGGGGCATCTTGAGCGAGGTGTCGCGGACGTCGTGGGCCTTGGCGCCGAAGATGGCGCGCAGCAGGCGCTCCTCGGCGGTAAGCGCGGTCTCGCCCTTCGGGGTGACCTTGCCGACCAGGATGTCGCCGGGGCCGACCTCGGCGCCGATGCGGATGATGCCGTCGTCGTCGAGGTTGGCGAGCATGTCCTCGCCCATGTTCGGGACCTCGCGGGTGATCTCCTCGGGGCCGAGCTTGGTGTCGCGGGCGTCGATCTCGTGACGCGAGATGTTGACGGAGGTCAGCAGGTCGTCCTGGACGACGCGCTCGGAGACGATGATGCCGTCCTCGTAGTTGAAGCCCTCCCACGGCATGTAGGCCACGGTGAGGTTGGCGCCGAGGGCGAGCTCGGAGTGGTCGATGGAGGTGCCATCGGCCAGCGGCTGGCCGGCCTTGACCTCGTCGCCCGCGTGGACGATCGGGCGGTGGTTGATGCAGGTGCTCTGGTTGGAGCGCTGGTACTTGGGCAGGTCGTAGCGCTCGGAGCCGTAGGCATCAGAGTAGACGACCACGTGGGCGGCGTCGGCCTCGGTCACGGTGCCGTCGTGCGCGGCGCAGATGAGCTCGCCGGAGTCGAGGGCAGCGCGGGACTCCATGCCGGTGCCGACGTACGGCGCGTGGGCACGGATCAGGGGCACTGCCTGGCGCTGCATGTTCGCGCCCATGAGGGTACGCTTGGCGTCGTCGTGCTCGAGGAACGGGATGAGGTTGGCGGCTACGGAGAGCAGCTGGCGCGGGCTCACGTCCATGTAGTCGACGTCCTCGACGGGCACCTGCGCGGGCGCGCCGAAGGAGCCGTCGAAGTCGCGGGTACGGGCGATGATGCGCTCGGGGTGGTAGAGGTTACCGTGGGCATCGGTGTCGACGAACTCACCGGTCTTCTGGTCGAAGGGGGTGTTCGCCGGGGCGATGTTGTGGGTCTCCTCCTCGTCGGCGGTCATCCAGTCGATCTGGTCGGTGACCTTGCCGTCGACCACGCGGCGGTACGGCGACTCGATGAAGCCGTAGTCGTTGACGTGGGCGTAGAGCGCGAGCGAGCCGATGAGGCCGATGTTGGGGCCCTCGGGGGTCTCGATCGGGCACATACGGGCGTAGTGCGAGTTGTGGACGTCGCGGACGGCCGTCGGCACGTTGGTGCGGCGGCTGGAGCCGGACTTGTGGCCCGCGAGGCCGCCGGGGCCGAGGGCCGAGAGGCGGCGCTTGTGGGTCAGGCCAGCCAGCGGGTTGGACTGGTCCATGAACTGCGAGAGCTGAGAGGAGCCGAAGAACTCCTTGATGGCCGCCACGATCGGGCGGATGTTGATCAGGCTCTGCGGCGTGATGTCGTCGGCGTCCTGGGAGGCCATGCGCTCGCGGACGACGCGCTCCATGCGGCTCATGCCGATGCGGAACTGGTTCTGAACGAGCTCCCCGACGGTGCGGACGCGGCGGTTACCGAAGTGGTCGATGTCGTCGAGGCGGCAGTTCGGGTCACCGGCGCGAACAGCGAGCAGGTAGCGCAGGGAGGCGATGATGTCCTCCTGCGTGAGCACCTTGTCGTTGGCGTCGACGTCGATGCCGAGCTTCTTGTTGACCTTGTAGCGGCCGACGCGGGCGAGGTCGTAGCGCTGCGGGTTGAAGAACAGGCCGTCGAGGAGGCTGCGGGCAGAGTCCACGGTGGGGGGCTCGCCGGGGCGCTGGCGACGGTAGATCTCGAGCAGGGCGTCCTCGCGGGTGGTCGCGGTGTCGCGCTCGAGGGTGTTGCGGACGATGTCGGAGTCGCCGAGGAGCGAGATGATCTCGTCGTCGGTCTCGGCGATGCCGAGGGCGCGCAGGAACATCGTGGCAGACTGGCGGCGCTTGCGGTCAATGGAGACCACGAGGTGGCCGCGCTTATCGACCTCGAACTCGAGCCAGGCGCCGCGAGCGGGGATGAACTGGGCCTTGTGGACCTGGATGCCGTTGTCCAGCTCGGTCGAGAAGTACACGCCCGGGGAGCGGACGAGCTGCGAGACGACGACACGCTCGGTGCCATTGATCACGAAGGTGCCGCGGTCGGTCATGAGCGGGAAGTCGCCCATGAAGACGAGCTGCTCCTTGATCTCGCCGGTCTCGTTGTTGATGAAGCGGACGTCCACAAAGAGGGGCGCCTGGTAGGAGATGTCCTTGGCGCGGCACTCGGCGATGGTGTGCGCCGGGTCGCCGAACTGGTGGTCGCCGAATTGGACCTGCATGGTCTTGGCGGAGTTCTCGATCGGCGAGAACTCGGCGAAGGATTCGGCGAGGCCGTCACCCATGAAGTGCTCGAACGACTCCTTCTGTACGGAGATCAGGTTCGGCAGCTCCATCGCGGGGGCGATCTTGCTGAAGGTCATGCGTCCAGTAGTGCCTTGTGGTTTGGTGAGAGAAGTCTTTGTGGTAGACACCAGGCTTTTCCTCCTTCAAAAGGGTGGAAGGCGGCAATTGTCGCAACGTAATAATTTATACGAAGCACCAGGTACGGTCAATGAACAGTCTTGAACCCGCCTTGAGCCCCATCCGCTCTCTCCCCCATCTCTCGCGCCCCGGCCGACTCCGCATCGGTCGGGGCGCCTCGTTTGTCCACCGGGTCGGGGCCTGCCGGTGCTTTGCGTTGGACTACGGACAGTCCTGACTCGCACGGAGGCCACATTAAGTGGCCTCCGGCTCATGCGGAACTAGTCCAACACAAAGCACCGCCCGACCCGCCCCCGCAGCCAACCTTGCTTCGAATTAGTTCCGCATGAGCCGAACGCGACTTAATGTCGCGTTCGTGCGAAGAGGACTGTCCGTAATTCGAAGCAAGGGT
>NZ_DAWEMK010000002.1:0-13230 GCF_052362415.1 Paratractidigestivibacter sp.
CATGAGCTCGTCGGTGAGCACGGGCTCGCGCACGAGATCGGCCCTCGGCGCCTGCGGCGGGTACGGCAGGAAGCCGAAGTCCACGTGGCCGTCGGCCACCCAGCCCTCGATCTCGGAGTAGTTGCCCATGCGCAGCTCGAACTCGATGCCCGGGTGGTCCTCGCGGAACCTCTCGATGGCGGGCGGCAGGATGTGGGTGGCCACCGACGAGAAGGTCCCCACGACGATGGAGCCGACCTGTGCGCCGGCGACCTCGGACACGCGCTCGCGCAGACGGCGATGGTCCTCGCAGATCGCCTCGACGAACGGCATGACCTGCTCGCCGTCAGAGGTCAGGCGCGCCCCGCGGCGGCCGCGCTCGAGCAGCTGGATGCCCCACTCGCGCTCGAGGTCGGCGACCATGCGGCTCACGCCCGACTGGCTGTAGGCGAGCCGGCGCGCGGCGGCGCTGATGCTGCCGGCCCGCGCGCACTCGACGAGCGCCTGATACTTCTGTATCGCCGAATCCATCGCCGTCCCTTCCCGTCATGGACCGGCGCAGTAGATCTACCTGCGGTTTCTCCAGTTTCGGTCCAGGAACTTTTCCATGCATGATTGTGCTGCTTCCTATGCTAAACATTCGCTATTCGCGGAACAAGAGAGGTGTCATAGTGGACTGCGGAAAAAACACCCGCACCCCCTCAGAAAGCGACGCGAACGGCATGTCCAAGGCAACCGAGAAGTACCTGCTCTCGCTCATACTCTTTGGCTCGAACGGCATCGTGGCGAGCATGATCGACCTGCCGAGCGTCTTCGTCGTGCTCGCGCGCGTCGGCCTGGGGGCGGCGCTGCTCGTCGCGGCCGTCGCGGCATCCCGCAGCGCCCGCCGCGACCTGAAGGCCCCCTCCCACCCGAGGCAAGCCGCCTACCTGGCCATCTCCGGAGCGGCACTCGGTGCGGCGTGGCTGTTCCTCTTCGAGTCGTACCGCTACGTCGGCGTGGGCGTGGCGTCGCTTCTGTACTATTGCGGCCCCGTGATCGTGATGGCGCTCTCGCCGATGATCTTCCACACGCGCCTGAGCGCCACCAAGGTCATGGGCTTCGCGGCCGTCGTCCTCGGCGCGTTCCTGGTCGTGGGCCAGGGCCTCGGCGAGGGCGTCGCGCCCATGGGCCTTCTGCTCGGCGGTATGAGCGCCGTCTGCTACGCCGTCATGGTCATCTTCAGCAAGAAGGTCGACGCGATCGCCGGCGTCGAGTCCTCCGCGATCCAGCTCCTCGGTAGCCTCGCCGCCGTGGTCGCCTACATGGCCACGACCGGCGCCGCGGGCACGCTGCCCATGCCGACCGCCTCCGAGCTCGCACACCTGAACGTCGCCGCCATCGCCTGCATCGGCCTGGTGAACACCGGCCTTTGCTGCTACCTGTACTTCTCTTCAATGGGCGAGCTGCCCGTCACGCGCGTGGCGGTCTGCGGCTACCTCGAGCCGCTCTCGGCCGTCGTGCTCTCTGCCCTGCTGCTCGGGGAGGCCATGACGCCCGCCAACATCCTCGGCGCCTGCCTCATCCTCGGCGGCGCCGTCTGGTCCGAGATGGGCGAGAAGCTCACCGAGCGTTCCTCTCGCCGCCTCGCCGCGGCGTAGAGCCGTCACGGAAGCGCCCCCCTGCAAGCCCGGAAGTCCCAGCTTCCGGGCTTTTTCTTACCTCGAAGAAACCTGCATGCGCTATGCTTTTGGCCGTTTGGCTCCGGAACCCGTCGACGACCCAGGAGGACCCGTGGCTTACGAACTCATCGCATTCGATATGGACGGCACGCTGCTCGACTCTCGCAAAGAGGTGCTCCCGAGCTCCGTCGATGCGATCGCGCGCGCCGCGGCGGCGGGCAAGACCGTCGCCATCTCGAGCGGCCGCTGCCCGAAGATGATCAGCATGTACCGTCAGAAGCTCCCCGGCGTCCGCTACGCCATCTGCTGCTCGGGCGCGATCGTCTACGACCTCGAGCAGGGGCGCATCCTCACCGAGCGCGCCATTCCCACCGACGTCGTCGCGCGCTCCATCCGCACCGCGGACGAGGAGGGCACCTACATCCTCGAGGTCACCGCGGGCGAGGGCATCTACATGGAGAAGCGCGAGATCGACATGGCGCCCGAGTGCGGGGTCGCAGTCTACCAGCAGCTCTATATGGACACGAGCGAGCTCGTCGAGGACGCCCACGCCGTCGCGCTCGACCCCGCCGCGCGCGTGCCCAAGCTCAACTTCCACTTCGCCGACCCCGCCGCGCGCGACCGCACGCATGCACGCCTCGCCGACGCCGACGTAACCATCGCCGACTGCGAGATCTCGAGCCTCGAGTTCACCTGCGCCGGCGTGGACAAGGGCACGGGCATCGCCGAGCTCGCGGGGATCTTGGGCATCGACGTCTCGCAGACGATCGCCGTCGGCGACGCGATGAACGACCTCGCGATGCTGCGCGCCGCGGGCCTGGGCGCGGCGATGGGCAACGCCATCCCCGAGGCCGTCGCCGCGGCCGACGTCCAGGTCGCCGACAACGACCACGGCGGCTGCGCCGAGGCCATCGACCGCTTCCTCCTCGGCGAATGACGAAAAGGGAATGACGAAAAGGGACTGTCCCTTTTCGTCATTGAGTAAAATAACGTGACCCACCATATGGGAAGAAGGAATCACTGTGCACCAGATGAACATCGACCGTAGGAACTTCCTCGCGCTGCTGGCGGGCGGCGCGACCGTCGCGCTCGCCGGCTGCGGCGCCGGCTCCGCGCCCCAGCAGGCCGTGGACGAGTCCTCGAAGGAGGCCATGCACCTCACCTTCGTGGGCGACGACGCCTTCGCGCCCTACCGCTACCGCGAGACCCAGCAGGACGGCAGCCAGAAGCTCGTCGGCCTCGACATCGCCGTCGCAGACGAGATGGCCTCCCGCCTCGGCTTCACCTACGAGTTCGAGGCGCAGGAGTTCGCCGCCACGCTCGCGAGCGTCCAGAACAGCGACACGGCTTTCACCATGGCCATGAGCTCCAACCCCGAGCGCGAGCAGACCTTCGACTTCACGCGCGGCTACTACCAGCCCCTTGTCGGCGTCCTCACGCTCGGCGGCGACGCGGTGACGAGCCTCGAGGCCCTGAGCGGCAAGTCCATCGCCTGCACCACCGGCACGGTCCAGAACAAGTTCATCGCCGCGGCCATGCCCAACGCCGACATCCACACCTACGACGGAGGCAGCCAGTGCCTCCAGGAGGTCCTCGCCGGCCGCATCGACGCCTACCTCTGCGACGGCGCCGAGGGCCAGTCCATGCGCGACGCGAACGAGGGCCTCGTGCTCGGCCTCCTCGACCGCGCCGAGACCAAGGACTACGTCGGCGTCTACCGCCTGATGGCGGCCAAGGGCGCGAGCTTCGTGTCCGACCTCGACGCCTGCATCGGCGACATGCTCAAGGACGGCACCATCGACAAGTACATCGAGCAGTACGTCGGCGCCGACTTCAAGTGGGGCGACGACACCTCCGCCGCCGGTACCTCGACCGTCGCCTCGAAGTAGCGCCGCCAGCGCCCCATGAGATTCGACCTGCTGCAGCCCTATATCCCGATGTTCCAGAGCGGCCTGGCCGTGACCTGCGAGATCACGGCCGCCGCACTCGTCATCGCCTTCGCCCTCGGCGCGCTCATCGCCGTGGGCAAGGTCCTCCCCTGCCGGCCGCTGCGCGCGGTCCTCGGCTTCTACACCTCGGTTTTCCGCGGGGTGCCGCTGATCGTGCTCCTCTTTCTCGTGTACTTTGCGACGCCGCAGCTCACGGGGTACAAGATCGACATGTTCACCGCCTCGGTGCTCACGCTGGGCCTGAACGGCTCGGCAACGGTGTCCGAGACCCTGCGCGGCGGCATCGAGGACGTCGACGCGGGCCAGTACGATGCCGCCCGCTCCATCGGTCTCCCCTACTCGAAGATGATGCGCCTCATCGTGATCCCCGATGCGCTGCACAGCGTGGCGCCGGCGCTCGTCAACGAGGTCATCACCGTGCTCAAGAGCTCGTCGCTCGTGGCGACCATCGGCCTCATGGACATGATGCGCGCCGCCCAGAGCGTCCAGGCCCTCACCTACCGCGCCTTCGAGCCGTTCCTCGCCGTCGCGGTCGTCTATTACCTCATCGTCATGGCGCTCGTCGCCGTGAGCCGCCGCCTGGAGCGGCGCCTCCGCGAGCGATAAGCGCGCTTTAGGCGCCCGGCGGCTATCTGCCCCGCACCTCTTGCCCTACCGCGGCATGCGGTCGTGGTTCACCTCACGGTAAAAGAGCTCGCGCACCTGCTCGGGATCGCGCGACTGGCCGAGCGCCCACATGGTCTTGGCCACGAGGGCCTCGGTCGACATGTCGTCGCCCTTGAGGATGCCGGGGTTCTCGGCATACGCGCGGCCGACCTCGTAGACGCCGAGGTCAAGGCCCTCCTCCGGGACCTGCGTGGTCACGACGAGCGTGCGGCCGGACCCGACCCAGTCCAAGATCGCGTCCTCGTAGGAGTTGTCGCCGTAGGACGGTATGCCGCCGATGCCGAAGGTCTCGAGGATAACGGCATCGTAGTCGCGCTTGAGCAGCCCAAAGATGCTCGGCTGCAGCTCAGGCGTGAGCTTGAGCACGATCACGCGCTCATCGAGCTCGCCGCAGACGCGCGGGGAGGCGCCCGTGCGCTCCGGGACGGCGCCGCCGGCGCGCAGGTCCGCACCCGCACGGACGATGCGGTCGTTGCGGATGTAGGCGAGCGACGGGTAGTTCATGCTCATGAAGGCGTTGAAGCTCATGGTGCGCTGCTTGTGGGCGCGCGTACCCGCGATGACCTTGCCCGAGAAGACCACGTTGACGTCGCGGCTCGCCTCGTCGGCGGCGTAGAGCACCGACTGGTAGAGGTTAAGCTTCGCGTCCGTGAAGGGGCTCGCCATGGGCTGCTGGGATCCGGTGAGGACGATGGGCTTCTCGCTGTCCTGGATCAGGTAGCTGAGCGCCGCGGCGGTGTAGGCCATGGTGTCGGTGCCGTGGAGCACCACGAAACCGTCGTAGCGGTCGTACGCCCCTGCGATCACGTCCTTGATCCGGAGCCAGTCGCGCGGGCGCATGTTCGTCGAGTCGATGTTCATCGGCTGGACGAAGTCCAAGTCAGCGATGGTGTCGAGCAGCGGGACCTTGTCCGCGAGCTCACGGCCAGATGCGGTCGGCGTGAGTCCCTCGCCCTCCGAGGTCGAGGCGATGGTGCCGCCGGTGGCGATGATGAGGACGCGCTTCTTCACGAGGGGTTTCTCCCGTCTGCAGGCTTGAGTGCGCAGCAATTCTACGACAAACGCCCCGGCCGCGAGCGTACGGCAGGGGCGTCCGAGTCATTGTGACAAGCCTTGTGCCAATGCCGAAAGAAGCTCGACTGCCTTTAGGCCTCCTTCGCCGTGGGCATCGCCTTCTCGACGTTCTCGCGGATGATGCCGCAGCTCTTGCGCATGGCCTTGCGCTCGTCGTACGAGAGGTCGATCTCGAGCACCTGCTCGATGCCCTGGGCGCCGAGCACGCAGGGGACGCCGGCGCAGATGCCGCTCTCGCCGTACTCCCCGTCAAGGTGGGCGGAGAGCGGGACCACGATCTTCTCGTTGTGCAGGACGGCGAGGACGATGCTCGCGACGATGGAGCCGATGCCGAACTCCGTGCAGCCCTTGCCCAGGACGATGGAGCTGCCGCTCTCGCGCACGCGCTTCATGATGTCGTCGAAGTCGAGGCTCGAGACGTTGCGGTGCGTGAGCGAGAGGTACTCGCGCAGATCGATGCCCTGGACAGAGATGTGCGACGTGGGGATGAACGAGGAGTCGCCGTGCTCGCCCATGCAGATGGCCTGGATCTGCTTGGAGTTGACGCCGATGATCCCGGAGAGCGCGCGGCGCAGGCGCGCAGAGTCGAGCAGGGTGCCCGTGCCGAAGACCTGGCTGCGGGGCAAGCCGAGGTTGCGGTAGAGGTACTCGGTCACGACATCGCAGGGGTTCGACACGCTGATCAGGATGCTGTGGAAGCCGCTGTCGCGGATGGGGCCCACGATCCCCTCGAGGATCTTTATCGTGCCGTCGAGCATCTGCAGGCGGGTCTCGCCAGGGCGGCGGGAGCGGCCGGCGGTGAGGATGACGAAGTGCGCGTCCTTGCAGTCGGAGTAGTCGCCCACGCGGATGACGAAGTTGTCGCCCAGGCCGGAGGCGAGGTCGTTGAGGTCGCCCGCCTGCGCCGCGGCGGCGGCCGGGTTCACGTCGAGGAACACGATCTCGTTGACGAGGTGCTGGAACATCAGGCACAGCGCCGCATGGCTGCCCACGCGGCCGGCGCCGACGATCACTGCTTTGCGGGTGTGGATCTTGCTGCTCATCTGGCTACCTCCGTACATAAAAATCCGGCGCATCCCGCGCCGGGCAACAGACGAAAAAAGACGGGCAGCCCCGTGGGGCCACCCGCCATGTTAGGCCGTTGTCAACCGGTGATGGGCCGGATCGTCGGACTATTCGCTAGTCGCGCGTAAGCTTTCGGTGAAGGCGATGGGGCTTGGCCGCGTCGGCGCCCAGACGGCGCTCGCGGTCCCTCTGGTAGTCGTCGAAGTTGCCCTCGAACCAGTGCCAGCGGCCGGGGTTCTCGTCGTCGCCCTCCCAAGCGAGGATGTGCGTGGCCACGCGGTCGAGGAACCAGCGGTCGTGGCTGATGACGACGGAGCAGCCGGGGAACGCCTCCAGCGCCTCCTCGAGCGACTCCAGGGTCTCGACGTCGAGGTCGTTGGTGGGCTCGTCGAGCAGCAGGAGGTTGCCACCCTGCTTGAGGGTGAGGGCGAGGTTCAGGCGGTTGCGCTCGCCGCCCGAGAGCACGCCCGCGCGCTTCTGCTGGTCCTTGCCCTTGAAGCCGAAGGCGGCGACGTAGGCACGGGAGGGGATCTCCTGGTCGCCCACCATGATAAAGTCGTTGCCGTCCGAGACGACCTCCCAGAGGGTCTTCTGGGGGTCGATGCCCTCGCGCATCTGATCGACGTACGAGAGCTTGACGGACTCGCCCAGTTCAAGCGTGCCGCTCGTGGGCTTCTCGAGCCCGACGATGGTCTTGAAGAGGGTCGACTTGCCCACGCCGTTGGGGCCGATGACGCCGACGATGCCGTTGCGCGGGAGGTTGAAGCTGAGGTCGTCGATGAGCACTCGGTCGCCGAAGCTCTTGCAGAGGTGGTCGGCCACGAGGACCTTGGAGCCCAGGCGCGGGCCGACGGGAATCTGGATGTCGGTGAAGTCGACCTTCTTGCTCGCGCGGGCCTCGGCTTCCATCTGCTCGTAGGCGGCCAGGCGGGCCTTGCTCTTTGCCTGGCGGGCCTTCGGGCTGCTGCGGACCCAGGCGAGCTCGGACTTCATCTTTTTCGCGCGGCGCGCGTCCTGCTGGTTCTGGGCCTCGAGGCGGGCGGCCTTCTTTTCCAGGTAGGTGGAGTAGTTGCCCTCGTAGGGGTAGAGCTGGCCGCGGTCGACCTCGCAGATCCACTCGGCGACGTCGTCGAGGAAGTAGCGGTCGTGCGTGACGGCCATGACGGCGCCCTCGTACTTGTGGAGGAACTGCTCGAGCCACAGCACGGACTCGGCGTCGAGGTGGTTGGTGGGCTCGTCGAGCAGCAGCAGGTCGGGGGCCTCGAGCAGGAGCTTGCAGAGAGCCACGCGGCGGCGCTCGCCGCCCGAGAGGTGCGCGACGGGCTCATCGGGGTCGGGGCACTGCAGGGCGTCCATCGCTTGGCTGAGCTGCGAATCGAGGTCCCAGCCGTTGACGGCGTCGATCTCGTCCTGGAGCTGGCCCATCTCGGCCATGAGGGCGTCGAAGTCGGCATCGGGGGCGGTCATCTCCTCGCCGATCTCGTTGAAGCGGGCGACCTTCGCGATGACGTCGCCGAAGGCGAGCTCGATGTTCTCCTTGACGGTCTTGGTCTCGTCGAGGGGCGGCTCCTGCTGGAGGAGGCCGACGGTGTAGCCGGGGGTCAGGCGCGCCTCGCCGTTCGAGACGTCCTCGAGGCCGGCCATGACCTTGAGCAGGGTGGACTTGCCCGCGCCGTTGGGGCCAACGACGCCGATCTTGGCGCCGGGGTACACGCCGACGGTCACGTCATCGAGGATCACCTTGTCGTGGACTGCCTTGCGGGCGTTGTGGAGCTGGTAGACGAACTCGGCCATGGAACTTCCCTCCTGGTCGGACTGGTTCAACCTTTGTGGATCGATTCAACTCTTTTATAGTACCCGAGGCATATACTTGAATGCCATTTGCCAAGAAGGGACCGACATGAATTACGCGGAGATCAAGCATTGCGACATAGCCAACGGCGTCGGCGTCCGGACGACGCTGTTCGTCTCGGGCTGCCGCTTGCACTGCCCCGAGTGCTTCAACGAGGTGGCCTGGGATTTCCGCGCAGGCAAGCCGTTCGACGACGCGGTCGCCGACTCCATCATCGAGTCGCTCGAGCCCGACTACATATCGGGCCTCTCGGTGCTCGGCGGCGAGCCGATGGAGCCGGAGAACCAGGAGGGGCTCGTCGGCTTCCTCGAGCGCGTCCGCGACCGCTTCCCCCGCGGCGAGAAGCGCGCGAAGACCATCTGGATGTACTCCGGCCACACCTGGGAGCAGCTCGCGCCCGGCGGCGCCTGGAACCTCGGCGAGGTGACCGACCGGATCCTCGACACCCTCGACGTGCTCGTGGACGGCCCCTTCGTCAAGGCGGAGCACGACATCACGCTGCGCTTCCGCGGGTCGCGCAACCAGCGCATCATCGACGTCCCCGCGACGCTCGAGTCCGCGGGCGGCGTCGTGGAGTGGGCGGACGACCCGGTCTTCTCGACGCACACGCTCGAGGGGTAGCGGCCCTGCACGCAGGCGGGATCGGACCGCGTCGGATCGCTGAGCTGCGCATTGTCGAAAACTCGCGCCGAAAACGACGCCATCCGGCACGCGGGGCGCCGCTGGCGCGCGCACTTTTGCCGCTCACCGGCGCAATGCCGCCGTCTGCGCATTACTTATTTAACCATATAGCTCCCGCTCTCCTTTGAGCTGCGCAGGAAGGCACCTGTAAGGTACCGGGAAGCTCCCGGTAAGGAGCCCTTCCGCTACCATCGCCGCACCGCAAGCCGCGACGAAGGGAGCAATCATGAGTTTTTGCATCGAGAAGGGCGATGAGCTCGCGGTCTTCATCCAGTCGGAGCACGAGGAGTTCACGTGGGACGACGCGGACCTCTTTTACCGAACGCTCGACGGCGTCCTCACCTACGCGAACGAGCGACTGCGCCTGGTGGAGCGCGACAAGGTCACCTTGTGCAGCGAGTCGCGCGAGGAGCTCGACGACGGGGGCCGCGTCAGCGACCGGCTCTGGCTCGACCGTGCTCTCGTCGGCGAGTACGTCGAGCGCAACCCCTACGAGGTCCCGGAGGAGCAGCTCGACGTCGCCGCACCCTGGCGCTACGCCCTGCGCGACGTTTTCATCATCGTGCGCGCAGCCGAGGACCACATCCTCGCCATGAACCGCGACGCGCTGTTCTGCGTCGAGAGGCTCGAGGCGCCCGCCGACCGCCACGTCCGCGCCATCCCCTCTCTCGCCCTCCTGACGTTGCTCCCCTTCAAGGGCGCGATCGTGACGGACAGCAAGTTCATCCACCTCGAGGACGAGATGGACCCCTCCCTCATCGGCGACATCCGCGAGTCCGCCCACGAGTTCGCCCACAGCGGCGTCGTCTCGGGCGCAGACGCGCTTGTGCGCTACTCGAGGGAGCTGCCGGACGCGAACCGAGTGCCGGAGAGCTGGCAGCGGCAGCTCGACGAGGTCCTCAGGCTGCCCCATGTCCCCGGCATCACCGCATAGGGGGCCGTCATGGGAAACAGGGCGATCATCACCACGCCCGAGCGAAAGCTCGGGGTTTATCTCCATTGGAACGGCTCGCGCAACTATGTCGAGCCCTTCCTCACTTACTGCGGGCTCAAGCGCTACCGTCCGCCCTCGGAGGACCCGGCGTACGGGTTCGCCAGGCTCGCGCAGGTCATCGGGAACTTCTTCGGCGGGGCGCTCTCGGTCGGCATCGTGCCCTACACCACGGACGAGCAGATGACGCCCGGGCTCGACAACGGCGTCTACGTCATCGAGGGCTGGCGGATCGTCAGGCAGCTCCCTCCTCCCGAGGGGTGCAGGGACATCCCGCCCGGCGAGCCGCTGCCCGCACTCCGCGCCATCGACCGCCGCCAGCCCGCCAGCGAGCAGCTCGGGGCGTTCCTCGACGCGCCGCAGGTGAGGCCGGCCGAGCTCTCGGTCGGCGACAAGGTCTGGGTCTACAGCGACTTCCGCAGGATCGAGGGGCGCTACCAGGGAGGATACGCGCAGGCGACCGCCATCGGGCTCGGTTGCCGCGAGCTCAACGGCATCGACGTGACGGGCGTGCCCTACGTCGACCTCTTTATGGACGGCGCCTGCGCCGGCGAGGACAACATCAACAACTACCTGCTCAAGGATTCGTATCGGCTTGTGGTCAATGCCTAGGTGGTGCGTATTTGACACCAGTTTCGCGCCACCATAGAATGAGGTCGTCTAATGAGAATCCTCTGGGACAAAGACAAGGCACGGGTGAACGAAGAGAAGCACGGCGTGACATTCGAGGAGGCTGCGGAGGTCCTCGTGGGGAGCTGCATCGCGTTCGCGAGCAACGCGAACGGCGAGAAGAGATTCCGCGCCGTCGCCCGGATCAGGGGCGAGTATCTCACCGTGATCTACGCGGACCGCCACGGGACGAGGCGGATCATCTCCGCCCGCCATTCCTCGCCAAAAGAAAGGCAGATGTATGAGCGATATAACGATCAAAGAGCTTGAGGACCGCCTCGACCAGGGGGATGACCTCGACGACTGCACCGACTGGGACAACCCCATTTGGTGCAGCAACGAGAAGGCGCGCTTCTCGGTCAACATCCCCGAGTGGCTGCTGTATCGCCTCGACGAGGAGGCGGACCGTCGCGCGATCTCGCGCTCCGCGATGATCAACACCATCCTCGTGGACTGGGCGGACGCCCATCCCGGCCATCGGCCCGACGCGGAGGAGAACCCTCCCGCCGCGTAAGATTACGAATCCCTTACATTCTCATCCGGGTAGACTCTGCTATAGTCCCAAACCGTTCATACGCGGGGCAACGCCCACAGCATCGAGGAGGTGCGCCATGTCCGAAGGCTCGAGTCACAGTCACAGTCGCAAACACTTGATTCCGCAGTCCGTGGAGGAGGTGCCCGCCCTCGGGATGGCGAGCACCCGTCGCGCCTAGCCGCACACCGGCGGCGCACGCACATGATGTGCCTCCAAGGGCTCCCGGCCTCGCGCCGGGGGCCTTATTTCGTATCCCGGGATTGTGAGGTGCGCCATGACGCTGCGCAACCTCTTTGCCCGTATGGGCGCCGTCGACGCCAGGAACACCAACCCCCAGAGGAGCACAAAGAAGAGCTCGCGCCCCGCGGCCCAGCAGGACTGGCTGCGCCACGCTGCTGCGGCCGGCCGAGACGAGCTGTTCGCCGAGCTCGGCAGCCGCGAGGAGGGCCTCGCCGCCGACCAGGTCGAGCGCGCCCGCGAGTTCTACGGCACGAACGCCATGGCCCAGGCGGCCAAGCGCCCGATGCCCCTGCGCTTCCTCGCCGCGTTCGCCGACCCCTTCACCTACATCCTCGTCTTCATCGCCGCGGTCTCGGTCCTCACCGACTGGGTGTTCGCCTCCGGCGGCGACCGCGACCTCTCGACCCCGCTGATCATCGGCGCGATGGTCCTCGTCTCGGGCGTGCTGCGCTTCGTTCAGGACGAGAAGAGCACCGTCGCCGCCGAGGCCCTGGCCGAGATGGTCGAGTCCTGCGCCGAGGTCGAGCGCGACGGCGACGGCGGCAACGAGACCCCCATCGACGAGATCGTCGTCGGGGACGTCGTGCATCTCTCGTCCGGCGACGTCGTGCCCGCCGACCTGCGCATCTTTGCCGCGCGCGATCTCTTTGTGAGCCAGGCGTCGCTCACCGGAGAGTCCGAGCCCGTCGAGAAGCGCGCAGAGCTCGGCACGGCGGCGCAGGCGGAGGCATCCTCCCTCACCGACCTCGAGGACATCGCCTTCATGGGCTCCACCGTGATCTCGGGCAACGCGCGCGGCGTCGTCGTGGCCACGGGCGCCCGCACGATGTTCGGCGAGGCAACGGGCACGCTCACCGGGCGCAAGCGCGAGACCTCCTTCGACGCCGGCATCAAGTCGACGAGTCGCCTGCTCATGCGCCTCATGGTCGTCATGCTGCCCATCGTCTTCGTGATCTCGGGCGTCACCAAGGGCGACTGGGTCTCCGCGCTGCTCTTCTCGCTGTCCGTTGCGGTCGGGCTCACGCCCGAGATGCTGCCCATGCTCGTGACCACCTGCCTCGGCAAGGGCGCGGTCGACCTCAGCCGCGACCACGTGATCGTCAAGCGCCTCGACGCCATCCAGGACCTCGGCGCCGTCGACGTTCTGTGCACGGACAAGACGGGCACCCTCACCGAGGACCGCATCGTGCTCGAGCGCCACCTCGACGTCAACGGCCGCGAGGACGCGCGCGTGCTGCGCTACGCGTTTCTCAACAGCTATTTCTCGACCGGCGTGAAGAACCTCGTGGACGCCGCGATCGTGGAGCGGGCCCTCGCCGAGGGCACCGACGAGGTCGGCGCCGTGACCAACGGGACCGCCGTCACCGCCGAGGAGCTCGCCTGCCGCTACCACAGCATCGACGAGCTACCGTTCGACTTCGAGCGCAGGCGCCTCTCGGCCGTCGTGGGCGACGCGGACGGCCGCACCCGCATGGTGACCAAGGGCGCCCTCGAGGAGGTGCTCGCCGTGTGCACCGAGGTCGAGGTCGACGGGCGGGTGCTGCCGCTCACCGACGAGCTGGTCGCGCACGTCGTCGAGCAGGGCGCTGCGCTCGCGGACGAGGGCATGCGCGTGCTCGGCGTGGCGCGCAAGGACGAGCCTGCGGGAACCGGCTCGCTCACCGTCGAGGACGAGCGCGACATGGTCCTCATCGGCTACCTCGCCTTCCTCGATCCGCCCAAGGAGAGCTCCGCGGCCGCCGTCCGCGCCCTCGCGGCCCACGGCGTGGCCACGAAGGTCCTCACCGGCGACTCCCCGCGCGTCGCGACGCACGTCTGCCGCGCGATCGGCATCCCCGCCGAGCGCGTCCTCGACGGCAACGAGGTCG
>NZ_DAWEMK010000002.1:13240-16639 GCF_052362415.1 Paratractidigestivibacter sp.
GAGGTGAGCATCTTCGCCAAGCTCTCCCCCGCCCAGAAGGCGCGCGTCGTCTCCGCGCTGCGCGGGCTCGGCCATGCCGTCGCGTACATGGGCGACGGCGTGAACGACGCCGCCGCTATGCGCGAGAGCGACTGCGGGATCTCCGTGGACTCCGCCGTCGACGTCGCGCGCGAGGCCGCCGACATCATCCTGCTCGAGAAGGACCTCATGGTCCTCGAGCACGGCATCGAGTGCGGCCGCAGGACCTACGCGAACATGATCAAGTACGTGAAGATGACGGTGAGCTCAAACTTCGGCAACATCTTCTCCGTCCTGGTCGCGGCGCTCTTCCTCCCGTTCCTCCCCATGACGGCGGTGCAGCTGCTGCTGCTCAACCTGATCTACGACCTCACCTGCACGGCCGTGCCCTGGGACAACGTGGACGACGAGGCGATCGCGCGCCCGCGCCGCTGGGACACCGCCTCGGTGCGTCGCTTCATGGTCGCCTTCGGGCCCCTAAGCTCGGTCTTCGACATCCTCACCTTCGCAGGTCTGTTCTGGGTCGTGTGCCCCGCCGTCGCGGGCGGCGCCTGGGGCGCGCTCGACGCTGCCGGCCAGGCCTTGTTCGTCGGCACGTTCCAGGCCGGCTGGTTCGTCGAGAGCATGCTGACGCAGACCCTCGTCGTGCACCTGATCCGCACCGAGAAGACCCCGTTCATCGGCAGCCGCGCCGCATGGCCGCTCTGCGCGCTGGGCGCCTCTGGCATCGCCGTCGCGTGCGCCCTGCCCTTCACGCCGATGGGCGCCGCGCTCGACTTCTGCGCGCTGCCGGGCGCGTTCTGGGCGCTTCTCGCCGTCATGGTCGCCGGCTACGCCGCCGTCGTCTGCCTCGCAAAGAGACGCTACCTGCGCCGCAACGACTCCCTCCTGTAAGAAATGACGAAAAGGGACAGTCCCTTTTCGTCATTTACTTGACCGTGAACTCCACGGAGCCGAAGGGGCCGTCGTACTCGACGACCCACTTGCCCGCCTCGAGCATCGGCGGGACAAAGACGGTGCCGACCGATGCGTGCATGCCGCGCTTGAAGCTCTTGCCCTGGCTGGCTAGCTTGCCGACGAGCCACTGCATCGAGTTCACCGGGTTGCCGAGGACCTCGGACGTCTTGCCCTGCTTGACGAGCTGCCCGTCGTGGTAGCACTTGCCGGTGTAGCCGGCCATGCCCTCGACCGTGAGCTCGGCGCCGTCGACCGGCGTGCCGTAGACGACATAGCCGCCCACCGCGCAGTCGCTCATCACGAGGCACTTGGAGAGCGAGGGGAATCACTTCGCGAAGCGCGAGTCGGGCACCTCCATGTCCGCCGCGACGGTGCAGTTGGCGAGCAGCTCCTCGGGCGTCATGGAAGCGTCGAGGTCGCGCTTGGCCGTGAAGCATAGCTCGCACTCGAGCAGGGGCTCGTTGAGGTGGGCGAGCTCGAGCGTGCACGGTGTAGGCGGTGTCGTCGTCGGTGACGACGCCCTCCCAGTCCGCCATGGTGAGCGGCTTGTTCTCCAGGCCGTAGAAGTTGTTGCGGTACGCCTGGTAGAGGGCCTCGGCGAGCTCGGACTGACGGGCGTTGAGGGTGGTGGAATCGGTGCTGGACATGATGTTCTCCTTTTTCTCAGCTGATTGTTGTTTGCGGATGACGAAAAGGGACTGTCCCTTTTCGTCATTTCCCTGATGGGCAGCCGATCAAAGAAGAAGACCGGGTACTGCGCACGGCAGCAACCGGTCTTTGCATCCCAGCACTGCCCGTCAAGGACGGGCAGCCAATATGTGGCGACCCGCCTAGCGAATAATGCTGCTAATAATTCGTGCCTGCAGGTAGCTCATTGCGTTTCCTCTCGTCATGCGCCCCTCTTGGGCGCGTGGTGACCATTGCGGCCCTTTGAGCGCGGGAATCAACCCTCATCCCGTAACTATTATGTTTCGCGAAAGTCGACAGCTGTTGGAACGAAATGACGAAAAGGGACTGTCCCTTCTCGTCATTAGAGGGCGGCGACGACGCGGTCGCCCATGGCGGCGGTGCCGAGGATGTGGTCGGCGGGGGTGTCCTCGTCGGCGATGTCGCGGGTGCGCCAGCCCTCGTCGAGGACGCGCTCCACGGCCGACTCGATCCAGCCGGCCTCCTCGGTCATGTCGAGGGCGTAGGTGAGCAGCATGCCCGCCGAGAGGATCTGCGCGAGCGGGTTGGCGACGCCCTGGCCCGCGATGTCGGGGGCGGAGCCGGCGCTCGGCTCGAAGAGGCTCACGCCGTCGCCGAGCGAGGCGGAGGCGAGCATGCCGAGCGAGCCCGTGATCTGCGCGGCCTCGTCCGAGAGGATATCGCCGAACATGTTCTCGGTCACGACGACGTCGAAGTCGGCCGGGCGGTTGATGAGCTGCATCGCGGTGTTGTCCACGAGCAGGTCCTCGAGCTCCACGTCCGGGTACTCCTCGTCGTGGACGCGGTGGACGATCTCGCGCCACATGCGGGAGGTCTCGAGCACGTTGCGCTTGTCCACGCTCGTGACCTTGTTCCTGCGCTTGCGGGCCGCCTCGAAGGCCTGGCGCGCGATGCGCTCGACCTCGTACTCGCGGTACTCCATCACGTCGTAGGTGCGCTGGCCGCGGCCGCCGTCGGCGCCCGCGCCCTCCTCGCCGTAGAAGCGCTCGCGGCGCCCGAAGTAGATGCCGCCGGTGAGCTCACGGACGAGCACCATGTCGACCCCGCGGATGACCTCGGGGCGCAACGTGGAGGCGCCGGCGAGGGCGTCGTAGATCTTCACGGGGCGCAGGTTGGTGTAGAGGCCCAGCCCCTTGCGGATGCGCAGGAGCCCCTGCTCCGGGCGCGGGGCGTTGGGGTCGGTGGAGTCCCACTTCGGGCCGCCCACGCTGGCAAGAAGGACCGCGTCGGCGGCCTTCGCGGCCTCGAGGGTCTCGTCGGGCAGCGGGTCGGCGCACGCGTCGATGGCGGCGCCGCCGATCAAGTGGTCCTCGAACACGAACTCGACGTCGGCCTTCCGCCCCACGGCGGCGAGGACCTTCTTGCCCTCGGCGATGATCTCGGGGCCGATGCCGTCGCCCGGCAGGCAGCAGATCCGGTAGGTCTTCGATGCCATGGCTACTCGCCCTTCCGCTCCGCGAGGACGCGCTTGGTGCGCGCCACGAGGCCGCCGTCGTTGATGATCTCCTGGATGAAGGGCGGGAACGGCTGCGCATGGAAGACGGCGCCCGTGGTCTCGTCCGTGATGGTGCCGGTGTCCGCGTCGACGTCGACGACGTCGCCCTCGCTGATGGCGTCGACCGCCTCGGGGCACTCGAGGATGGGCAGGCCCATGTTGATCGAGTTGCGGTAGAAGATGCGCGCGAAGGACTTGGCGATGACGCAGCTCACGCCCGC
>NZ_DAWEMK010000002.1:16649-19213 GCF_052362415.1 Paratractidigestivibacter sp.
GCGGCCTTGATGGCCACCGGGGCGTGCTCGCGCGAGGAGCCGCAGCCGAAGTTCTCGTCGGCGACGATGATGTCGCCGGGCTTCACGCGGTCGACGAAGGTGGTGTCGAGGTCCTCAAGGCAGTGCTTGGCGAGCTCGGCGGGGTCGGAGGTGTTGAGGTAGCGGGCCGGGATGATGACGTCGGTGTCGATGTCGCGGCCGTAGCGGAAAACGGTTCCCTTGAACTGCATGCGGATTCCTTTCTTGTCCCGGTCGGCTAGTCGAGGTCGGAGGGCAGCGCGATGTGGCCGACAACGGCCGAGGCGGCGCAGACGGCGGGGCTCGCCAGGTAGACCTCGGAGGTCGGGTCGCCCATGCGGCCGACGAAGTTGCGGTTCGTGGAGCTCACGCACTTCTCGCCCGCGGCGAGGATTCCCATGTAGCCGCCCAGGCACGGCCCACAGGTCGGCGTGGAGACGACGCAGTGGGCGTTGATGAAGACGTCCATGAGGCCCTCGTGCACGCACTGCAGCCAGACGCCCTGGGTGGCGGGGATCACGATGCAGCGGACGTTCGGGTCGACCGTGCGGCCGCGCAGGACCTCGGCGGCGGCGCGCATGTCCTCGATGCGGCCGTTCGTGCAGGAGCCGATGACGGCCTGGTCGATCTTGACCTCGCGGCTCTCGGCCACGGGGTGGGTGTTGGAGGGCAGGTGCGGCCACGAGACGCACGGCACGATGTCGGCGGCGTCGATGTGGATGACCTGCTTATACTGGGCGTCGGCGTCCGGGTGGAACTCGCGGATCGGGCGCTTGGCGCGGCGCTCGACGTACTCGCGGCACTTCTCGTCGACCTCAAAGAGGCCCGCCTTGCCGCCGGCCTCGATGGCCATGTTCGCGATGGTCAGCCGGCCCTCGACCGAGAGCGCCTCGATGGTCGAGCCCGCGAACTCCATGGCGCAGTAGAGCGCGCCGTCGACGCCGATCATACCGATGATGTGCAGGATGATGTCCTTGGCGGAAGCCCCCTCGGGCAGCTCGCCGTCGATGACGAAGCGGATGGTCTCGGGCACCTTGAACCAGGCGCGGCCGGTGGCCATGCCCACACCGGCGTCCGTGGAGCCCACGCCCGTGGAGAACGCGCCGATGCCTCCGTAGGTGCAGGTGTGGGAGTCCGCGCCGATCATGAGGTCGCCGGGGACGACAACGCCCTGCTCGGGGAGGAGCGCGTGCTCGATGCCCATGCATCCCTGCTCGAAGTAGTTCGTGATGTGGTGCTCGTGGGCGAAGTCGCGGGTGACCTTGGTCTGCTCGGCGCTCTTGATGTCCTTATTGGGGCTGTAATGGTCGGGCACCAGGCAGATGCGGTCGCGGTCGAAGACCCCGGCGCCGATCTCGCGCACGGTCTTGATGGCGATGGGCGCCGTGATGTCGTTGGCGAGCACGAGGTCGAGGTCGCACTCGACAAGCTGCCCGGGGACGACCTCGTCGAGGCCCGCGTGGGCGGCCAGGATCTTCTCGGCCATGGTCATGGGACGTGCCATGTGAACTCCTCTCCAAAGAGGGCCGCCTCCGGCCGCCCCCCAGTAAACTCAACATTCCAATAATACCAAGACGCGCCGTGCGCCCGTGAGCGCTCCCCTACAATTGATGACGCTCATCACGCGCAGCAAAGAAGGACAGACATGACGCTCCAACAGCTCCGTTACCTCATCGCCGTCGCCGAGTGCGGCTCCATCAACGCCGCCGCGGGCGACCTCTACACCTCGCAGTCGAACGTGTCGGCCGCCGTGAGCGAGCTCGAGCGCGAGCTCGGGATCGAAATCTTCACCCGCAGCAACCGCGGCGTCACGCTGACCAACGACGGCACCGAGCTGCTCGGCTACGCCCGGCAGGTCGTCGAGCAGGCGGACCTCCTTACCGCGCGCTTCCGCGAGAAGGCGGCCCCGAGCGCCCGTTTGGCGGTCTCGACCCAGCACTACGCCTTCAGCCTCGCCGCCTTCGTCAACGTCGTCGAGAGCTTCCAGGGCAGCGAGTTCGAGTTCGTGCTGCGCGAGACCACGACGGCCCAGATCATCGAGGACGTGAGCCAGTTCAGAAGCGAGGTCGGCATCCTCTACCTCGACGACTTCAACGAGCGCGTGCTCAGGCGTGCCATGGCCGACGCGCGCGTGGCGTTCACGCCCCTCTTTTCCGCAGACGTGCACGTGTTTGTCGGGACGGGGCACCCCCTCGCGGGCAGGCCGTCCGTGCGCCTGGACGAGCTCGCCCCCTACGCGCGCTACAGCTTCGAGCAGGGCACCGTCAACTCGTTCCATTACAGCGAGGAGCCGCTGGCCTATGTGCCGTGCTCGAAGAACATCCGCTACACGGACCGCGCGACGCTCTCGAACCTGCTGACGAGCTACAACGGCTACACGCTCTCCACGGGGGTCCTCACGAGCGAGATGCAGTCGGGCATCGTGAGCATTCCCTTGGAGGACGCCCCCACGATGCACGTGGGCTACATCATGCACGAGGAGCGGCGCGCGACCAAGCTCGTCGAGCGCTATATCGCCGAGCTCGAGCGCGTGATCGCGGCGAACC
>NZ_DAWEMK010000002.1:19223-27622 GCF_052362415.1 Paratractidigestivibacter sp.
GCGAACCCGAGCGTTCAGAGCGACTCGCGCGGGGCGACGCCGGAAGGCCGGGCGCCCCGCCCCTCTTGCCACGCGCGTCGGCAAGAGGGGCGGGGCGCCTCGTCGTTACTTGCCCTGCTTGGAGCGGGCGGTCTGGATCATGCGGTTGATCGCGTTGACGTAGGCCTTCGCAGAGCTGACGATGATGTCGTTGTCCGCGCCGCGGCCGGTGTAGACCTTGCCGTCCTCGGCCGTGATGCGCACCGTGACCTCGCCGATGGCGTCGATGCCGCGGGTGATGGCCTTGACGGAGAACTCCGAGAGGTCGCCGTGGACCGCGACGACCTGGTCGACGGCCTTGTACGCAGCGTCAACGGGGCCGGTGCCCGTGGCGCAGACCACGTGCGAGACGCCGAGCTCGTCCGAGATCGTGGCGGTCGCGGTCGGAACGAGCGGGTCGCCGCAGGACACCTGCAGGGCGTCGAGGGTGTAGATGGCCTGCACCTCGCGCTGGCGCTCCTGGACCATCGACTCGAGGTCCTCGTCGTAGACTTCCTTCTTTTGATCCGCGATCTCGAGGAAACGGTTGTAGATGTCGTCGAACTCCTCGTCCTTGAAGGTGTAGCCGAGCTCGCCCAGGCGGTGGCGCAGAGCGGCGTGGCCGGAGCGGGCCGAGAGGATGATCTCGGAGCCGGCGGCGCCCACGTCGGCGGGGTCGATGATCTCGTAGGTGTCGCGGGCCTTGAGGACGCCGTCCTGGTGGATGCCGGAGCTGTGGGCGAAGGCGTTGGCGCCGACGATGGCCTTGTTTGCCTGGACGTTCATGCCCGTGATGCGGCTGACCAAGTGGGAGGCGCGCGTAAGCTCGGGGGTCACGATATCGGTGTGGGCGTCGAGCTCCTCGCCGTGCATCTTTATGGCCATGACGACCTCCTCGAGCGCGGTGTTGCCGGCACGCTCGCCCAGGCCGTTGATGGTGCACTCGATCTGGCGGGCGCCGTTCTTCACGCCCTCGAGGGCCAGCGCGGTGGCCATGCCCAGGTCGTTGTGGGTGTGGACCGAGATGATGACGTTCTCGATGCCGATGACGTTGTCCGAGAGGCTCTTGATGCGCGCGCCGAAGTCCTCGGGCAGGCTGTAGCCGGTGGTGTCGGGGATGTTGACCACAGTGGCGCCTGCGTCGACGGCGGCCTGGATCACGCGGATGAGGAAGTCCTGGTCGGAGCGGCCGGCGTCCTCGGCGTAGAACTCGACGTCGTCGACGTACTTCCTTGCGTAGCTGACGCAGTGGCGGGCGCGCTCGATGCACTCGTCCTCGGTGATGTGGAGCTTCTCGCGCAGATGGGAGGGGCTGACGCCCAGGCCGGTGTGGATGCGCGGGCGCTTGGCGCTCTTCAGGGCCTCGGCGGCGCGGTCGATGTCCTTGTCGACGGCGCGGGTGAGGCCGCACACGACGCAGGAGTCGCCGGCCAGGCGGCCGATCTCCTGGACGGAGCGGAAGTCGCCGGGGGAGCTGATGGGGAAGCCGGCCTCGATGACGTCGACGCCCATGCGGATGAGCTGCTGGGCGACGATGAGCTTCTCCTCGGTGTTCATGGAGGCGCCGGGGGACTGCTCGCCGTCGCGCAGGGTGGTGTCAAAGATGTGGATCTTCCTGGTCATGGTGCGCATCCAATCGTCTAGGGCCCGAAAGCGAGCGTCGTCTGGAAGGAGGTTCCGAGATTTTTGGCGTAAGGCTGCAAAAAAGGAAGCCCCGGCCCCGTTGGGGGACCGGCGGCTTCAGGTCACGCGCGCAGGTGTCAAGATGCCCTAACGCGCGGACGATAGTAGAAGTAGGTTGAGGTCGGTGGCAAGAAGCTCAGCGCCGCCGAGAAGGACGCGCGAAATCTCGCGCTCGCTCACTCGAACGTATGCAGCCTCGTGCCGTGACATACCGGACCTCCCCTGGAGTCACGCGCCCCGTGCGGACGCGGTTCTATGACTATGACACACTTCGGGCGCGCGCGTCGCCACAAATCCGCGGGCGGCTGCGCCGATAGGTCACGGATGAGGCGCGGGCTCGGGAAGCGCGTGGCTGGGAAGCGCGTGGCCGCCCCCGCCCAACGGGCGCGCCGGAACTGGGGACCGTCGGTAATCGCGCACCGAAATCCTGGAGTGTCGGTACCGACGGTGCCGTTTTCCCGCGCACTTCTTACCGCCGGTGCCGGATTCCGGTGCAAAGAAGCCCTTACGGCGTCGGTTTTCACCGGAATCGCCGACCGTCGGTACCGACGCTCCCCGATTCCCGCGCGCCTCTTACCGACACTCCCCGATTTCGGTGCGCGATTACCGACGGGCCTCGATTCCGGTGAGCGATAACCGACTGGCCCCAGATTCCGGTGCGCATTCGCCGACGCTCGTGGATTCCGGAACGCGGCTGCCTGCCCTCGGATTCCCGCATCCCCACTCCACCGGCGCCGCAGGCTCTGCGATGCGCGCCGGTGCCGATACGCAACGTCGGCGCACGAGCGTCGATACGCGATGTGCTTCTTTGCGGCATGGGCCGGCCGATGTCGCCCGTTGGTCCATACTTGGCAGCGAACATCCGGCAGCACACGGCAGCACACAGAAGGAGCCCCATGTACAAGCTCATCGCCGCGGACCTCGACGAGACCCTGCTCGATTCCGACCACAAGATCCCCCAGCGCGTGGTCGACGCCGTCGCCGCCGCCCGCGAGCGCGGGGTCAAGTTCGTGCCCGCCACCGGCAGGCCCAACGGGACCGTGGAGGACGTCCTCGAGACGCTCGACCTCGCCGGCCGCGAAGACGAGTATGTGATCGTCTACTCCGAGCTCGACCGCGCGACCGTCCAAGAGCTCTGGAGCTACGGCATCGAGCGCAAGCTCTGCATCCACCTGTACACGCTCGACCCGGTCTACATGTGGAACTACTACGACTGGGAGCGCGCCTACATCGGCGGCCGCATGAACATCGTGCCGACCGACGAGCCCTCGCTCGACTTCCTCGAAGGGGAGGTCTTCACGAAGATCCTCTTTGCCAGCCAAGATATGGGCTATCTGCGCGCGTGCGAGTCCGAGCTCGCCGCCGCGGGCGTGACCCGCGGGTTGGACGTCGTGTATTCCAGCGGCCGCTACCTCGAGTTCAACCCGCACGGCGTGAACAAGGGCGCGGGGCTTCTGGCCCTGGCAGAGCGCCTGGGCATCAAACAGGAGGAGACCATCGCCGTCGGCGACAGCTCCAACGACCTCGCCATGATCCGCGCGGCTGGCCTCGGCTGCGCCGTCGCGAACGCCTCCGACGAGGCGAAGGCCGCCGCCGGCTACGTCTGCGCCGGCAGCAACGACGACGGTGCCGTCGCCGAAATCATCGAGAAGTTCGTGCTCGGATAGCAACGCCGCGCCTCAACGCGGCGCGGCGCCGCGAAACAGTGCGCACAAAGTAAGGGGGCGCCCGCAAAAGCCCAGGTAATTTACAAGACAGTGTTTCTTTATGTACACTAACGCGGCGAACCCGGGCAGCGTAGCACCGTAAACGGCACAAAGAAGGGCGGCCCCTCGGATGCGTGTATCCGAGGGGCCGCCCTTGTGATCAGCTGACGCTTCTGCGCACAACGGCGCGAGGAGCGCTACTCCATGTAGCCGCCCTTGATGGCGGACACGGCGTGCTCGGTGAAGAACTTGAGCGTGCCGGAGGTGTAGCGGTTGGGGCGCGGCTTCCAGTTGGCGCGGCGCTCGGCCAGGACGGCGTCGACCTCGGCCGGCTCCATCTCCTTGCCGGCGATGCCGCAGATCTCGAGCGTGCGCTCGGGGATGTTGATGCGGATGAGGTCGCCCTCCTCGACGAGAGCGATCGGGCCGCCCACAGCAGCCTCAGGGGAAACGTGGCCGATGGCGGGGCCCTTAGAGGCGCCGGAGAAGCGCCCGTCAGTAATCAGCGCGATGGAGGCGCCCAGCTCGGGGTCGCTTGCGATGGCCTCGGTGGTGTAGAACATCTCGGGCATGCCGGAGCCCTTGGGGCCCTCGTAGCGGATGATCACGGCGTCGCCGGGCTTGACCTCGTGCGTCAGGACGGCGTGGATGGCGTCCTCCTCGCAGTCGAACGGACGGGCCTTGAGGGTGGCCTGGAACATCTCGCGCGGGACGACGGTGTGCTTGACGACGGCGCCCTCGGGAGCGAGGTTGCCGTGCAGGATGGCGATGGAGCCGTCGGTACCGAAGGCCTGGTCGAACGGACGGATGATGTCCTCGCGCTTGAGGCCCCACTTCTGGAGGTAGCTCTCGCACTTCTCGTAGTAGCCGTTGGCCTTGAGATCCTCGAGGTTCTCGCCGAGGGTCTTGCCCGTGACGGTCATGACGTCGAGGTGGAGCATCGACTTGATCTCCTCCATGATGCGCGGCACGCCACCGGCATAGTAGAAGAACTGCGCCGGCCACTCGCCCGCAGGACGGACGTTGAGCAGGTAGTGGGCGCCGCGGTGCAGGCGGTCGAAGTCGTCGGCGGACATCTCGATGCCGAACTCGCGGGCGATCGCGGGGATGTGGAGCAGCGAGTTGGTGGAGCCGGAGATGGCGCCGTGGACCATGATCAGGTTCTCGAAGGACTCCTTGGTCACGATGTCGCGCGGGCACAGGTTGTGCTCGGAGAGCCACACGGACTGGCGGCCGGCGGCACGGGCGAACTCGCGCAGGTCGGTGCTGGTAGCGGGCAGCAGCGAGGTGCCGGGGAGCATCAGGCCCAGGGCCTCAGCGGTGACCTGCATGGTGGAGGCGGTGCCCATGAAGGAGCAGGCGCCGCAGCTCGGGCAGGCGTTGTGCTTGGCGAACTCGAGCTCCTCCTCGGAGATCTCGCCGCGCTCGTAGCGGGCAGAGATCGCGCCGAGCTGCTCGAGGGTGAGCAGGTCGGGGCCGGCGTCCATGACGCCGCCGGTGACGACGATCGACGGGATGTTGATGCGGCCCATGGCCATGAGGTTCGCGGGCAGGCCCTTGTCGCAGCTGGCGACGAAGACGCCGGCGTCGAACGGGGTGGCCTTGGCGTGGATCTCGATCATGTTGGCGATCATGTCGCGGCTGGGCAGCGAGTAGTTGATGCCGTCGTGGCCCTGGGCCTCGCCGTCGCACATATCGGTGCAGAAGTAACGGGCGCCGTGGCCGCCGGCCTCGGCGACGCCCTTGCGAACCTCCTCGACGAGCTCAAAGAGGCCGGCGGAGCCGGGGTGCGAGTCACCGAAGGTGGACTCGATGATCACCTGGGGCTTGTCCAGGTCGGGCACGGTCCAGCCGGAGCCGAGGCGCAGCGGGTCCATCTCGGGGCTGATCTTGCGGAACTTGCCGGAGCGGGGCTGCAGCTTGGCGGCGAGGTCGGCGGCTTCTTTCTTCACGTCGGAAGCGGTCTGGTCGTTCATTATCTTCTCCTTCTTTATCGGATGGATAAGCACATTGAGGTGGTGCGGGGGTGCGCCTGCGCGGCAGGCGCGGGGAGGTCACGAGGCCTGTGGGGTTAGGCGAACATCGAGATGACGAGCGCGCAGACGAGGCCGACGATACCGATGAGGGTCTCCATGACGGTCCAGGAGGAAAGCGTGGTCTTCTCGTCGATCTCGAGGAACGAGGAGCACATCCAGAACCCGGCGTCGTTCACGTGCGAGAGCGCGGTGGCGCCGCCGCAGATGGCGATGCAGATGGCGGCGCGCATGAGCACGGAGGAGGCGGCGACGGCGGGCATGGCGGCCATGATGCCGGAGGCCATGGTCATGGCAACGATCGAGCTGCCCACGGAGGCGCGGACGAGCACAGCGATGAGGAAGCCGACAACGACCAGGGGAAGCGGGCTACTCTCGAGCAAGGGGCCGATGACCTGGCCGAGGCCGCAGTCCTGGAGCATCCAGCGGATGACGCCGCCGCACGCGATGACGAGCAGGATCATGCCGACGGGCTTGAGGGAGCGGTCGAGAAGCGCCTTGAGCTCGGCACCGGTGTAGCCGCGGCGCGTGCCGAGCAGGTACATGGCGACGAGGGTCGCCAGGGTGAGGGCCACGAAGGGCTTGCCGATGAACGAGAGCACGTCGGCGACCTGCTTCGGGATGGGGATGTAGGAGGAAAGCGTGCCGAGCAGGATGAGGCACAGCGGGGTGAGGACGATGGCGAGGACCATGCCGAAGGACGGGGCCTCCTTCTGGTCGCCCTCCTCCTCGGCGGCGGCCACATGCTCGGGGACCTCGACGAAGAAGCGCCCGCCGACGTTGCGGCCCCAGGCGACGCCCGCGACGGCCATCGCGATGAAGGCGGTCGGAACGCCGACGAGGATCAGCGTGCCGAGGTCGACGCCGAGCGTGCCGGCGACGAGGACGGAGCCGGCTGAGGGCGGCACGAACGCGTAGCCCGCGGCGAGGCCGGCCAGAAGCGCGATGCCGTAGTAGAGCGTGGACTTCTTGGTCTGGGAGGCGACGCTGAAGGCGAGCGGGATCAGGACGACGACTCCGGCCTCGAAAAACACGGTGGTGCCGATGACGAGGCCCGTGATGCCGAGCGCCCAGCTCGAGTGGCCCTGGCCGAACTTGTCGATGAAGGTCTGGGCGATCTTCTTTGCGCCGCCGCTCTCCTCGAGGATCTGGCCGAACATCGTGCCCAGGCCGATGAGCAGCGCGATGTTCTGGAGCGTCATGCCGACGCCCTTGGTGACCGTACTCGCCACGAGGTCAAGCGGCATGCCGGCGCCGATGCCGATGAAGATCGCGGAGACCATCATCGAAAGCACCGGGTGGAGCTTGAACTTGATGATCAGGGCGAGCAGCAGGACGATGCCGATGATCGCCGAGACGACGAGCCGCGTTGGGTCCGCCATGAAGGTTGTGTCTGCCATATCCTCTCCAATTCATCAGACCTTTTCTATCTCGATGAAGACCATAAGGGTTTTGCAATTCGTCTGATGTTTGAATCTTAAAAAACAGCTGATTTTGTCTGACGTATTTTGCAGACGGCAGTTTTTGTTCCGTGAACGGTAATTATTGTCCGGAGTAGACACAAATCAATCAAATACGATGCCGTACAATACCTCTGATGAATCTCGTAGGAATAGAGGTTTCCATGGCACAGACCGAGCCCGGCCTCCCCGAGAGGCTCTCGGCAAAGATCATCCAGCTCATCCTCGACGAGGGCCTCGGGCAGGGCGACCGCCTACCCAACGAGGCGGTGCTCGTCGAGCGCCTCGGCGCCGGCCGCAGCTCGGTCCGCGAGGCCATGAAGCTCCTGCAGTCCCGCAACATCGTGCGCATCAAGCAGGGCTCGGGCACCTATGTCGCCTCGAACCCCGGCGTCGCGGACGACCCGCTCGGCTTCACCTTCATCGAGGACAAGCGGCGCCTGGCGAGCGACCTGCTCGAGGTCCGCTTCATGATCGAGCCCGAGATGGCCAGGATGGCGGCCAAGCACGCGACGGACGCCCAGGTGGCCCGGATCGTCGAGCTCTGCGACGAGTCGGAGCGCCTGGCCGAGGCGGGCGCGGACTACGCCGACGCGGACACGGCCTTCCATAACGCCATCGCAGAGAGCTGCGGCAACCTCGTGATGCCGCGCCTCATAGCGGTCCTCAAGTCCTCCGTGCCCCTCTTCATCGACGTGACGGGAAAGAAGCTCGTGGCGGAGACCATCCGCACGCACCGCGGCGTCGCCGACGCCATCGCGGCGCACGACGGCACCGCCGCCCACGACGCGATGTTCCTGCACCTCGTGTACAACCGCAACGTCATAAATCACGAGACGGCGCAGGCCTAAGCCCTACCCCAGCACCTCGCGGCCGCGCAGGCGGAACTGCTCGATCATCTCGCCGGTCATGCTCACGCGGTCGCGCGTGCGCTCCAGGGGGATCTCGTCGCGCGTGAACCAGCGCGCCTCCTTGAGCTCCTCGTGGTCGACGCGGATCTCGTCGGAGCCGTCGACCTCGGCCCAGAACCCGACGAGCAGCGTGTCCGAGAAGCTCCACGGCTGGCTCTTGTAGAACCGCAGGTTCTTGACGCGCAGGCCGACCTCCTCCATGACCTCGCGGTGGACGGTGTTCTCGAGCGGCTCGCCGATCTCGGTGAAGCCGGCCACGAGCGCCCACAACGCGGTGGTGCGGCCGTTGTAGCGTGTGAGTACGATGCGCTCGCGCCCCTCCGAGCAGTCCACGATGCCGCAGATGATGCCCGGGCAGATCTTCGGGTAGGTGATCTTGGCGCACTCGGGGCAGACCACCTCGCGGCTGCGGGGCCCGAGCTCGGTCGGGTGTCCGCAGCGGGAGCAGAAGCGGTTGTCGCGGTACCAGCGGTCGAGCTGGCTGCCCGTGACGGCGGCGAAGAGAAGCTCTGCCGGCTCGGCGTAGCGAAGCCAGTTGATCGCCTCGTACGTGAAGCCCTCGGGCACGGCGACGGCGTCGTCGAGCGC
>NZ_DAWEMK010000002.1:27674-48306 GCF_052362415.1 Paratractidigestivibacter sp.
ATCCAGAAGCGCGCCTCGTCGATGGCGAAGGCGTACACGAGCCGTTCGGGCGCGCCGGGCAGCTCGCCCAGGTGCGGCAGGTCGAACTCGTCGCCCGCGGCCCACGCGTCCGCGCCGCGCCCGCCGTGCGCCGTCGCGCGCACGAGGCAGCCCCGATCGCGGTAATGCAGCACATAGTCGCCCGCTGCGGGCTCGCAGACGACGTACTCGTTGTGGTAGACGTGCTCGCCGATCTCTTGGATCATCGCTTGCCAAGTCCCTTCCGAAGCCTCGACCCCTAGGGCCTACATAAGTAAGCCCCGCGCCGATGCGCAGGGCCAGTTTGAACCTTTGTTAAGCTTCCTCGACGCCCGCCTCGCGGATAGCGTCGCCGCCGAGCCGCGCGCGAACCCACATGAGCGCCGGCACGCCGACCTCGCTCACCACGACGGCGGCGAAGATCGACGCGAAGCCGCAGGCGAGCCGGGGCGTCACGACCTCCCCGTAGAACAGCACGCTCGCGATGACGGCAAAGACGCTCTCAAGCGAGAGCAGGAGCGACGCCGGCGCGGGCGGGACGTGCGCCTGGCCAAGGTTTTGCATGACCATGCACACCGCCGACGAAAGGATGACCAGGTAGAACAAGGCGCCCCAGATGCCGGGGTCGGCAAAGACGCCGAAGTCGATGACCCCCTCGAGCACGAGGGCGGCCGCGAGCGACACCACGGCGCTCATGGCGAGCTGCGTCACCGTCATGGTCATGACCTCATGCCCGGAGGCCGAGAAGCGCGCGACCGCCACGATGTGCAGCGCGTAGAGCACGGCCGAGACCAGGGTGAGCATGTCTCCCCAGCTGAGGCCCACCGAGAAGTCGTCGCCGAGCGAGAGCAACCCGACGCCCAGGATGCCGAGCGCCGCGGCGACGATGCTCGTGGCGCCGGGACGCCGGCGGGCGACCGCCCAGTTGACGAAGGGCACCATCACGCAGTAGGTCGCGGTCAAAAAAGCGTTGCGCCCGGGCGTGGTGTCGGTGAGGCCGATGTTCTGCACGACGAAGGCGGTGCCGGACAAGATTCCCAGCACGGCGCCGCAGCGCAGGGTCGAGGCGTCGAGGTGCGGCCGCACGCGCTTCCAGAACAGCGCGCCGACGATCAAGGCCGAGAAGAAGAACCTCACAAACATGAGCCAGCACGGGGGCACGACGTCGAGCGCACCCTTGATGACGACGAACGAGCCGCCCCAGATGGCGGCGGCTCCGGCCAGCGCGATTTTCCACACTCCTGTGGGCATGTCTTTCTCTGTAATCATGGGGGCGATTATACGGCAGGCGGCAAGTTTTTGGCCGCGAGCGTCGCATGCGAGCGAAAACTGCCGTAAACTACTCGGAGGATTGGTCGCATTGCGGCCATGCCGCTAGCTCTGACCGGCCTGAGGGGGTCGGTAGGTTCGCGCGGGCGCATGGGCCCGCGCGGGATTATACGGAGAGGAGCATTACATGCAGTATTCCGCTGAAGTCGAGAATATGTGCCCTGTTACCAAGGGCGCGTATCACGGCCCCGCACCCATCCCCGAGGAGGGCAAGTGGGTCCAGGCCAAGGAGATCTCCGACATCTCCGGCCTCACGCACGGTGTGGGCTGGTGCGCCCCGCAGCAGGGTGCCTGCAAGCTTACGCTTAACGTCAAGGAGGGCGTCATCGAGGAGGCCCTCGTCGAGACCATCGGCTGCTCGGGCATGACCCACTCCGCCGCCATGGCCGCCGAGATCCTTCCCGGCAAGACCATCCTCGAGGCCCTGAACACCGACCTCGTCTGCGACGCCATCAACGTCGCCATGCGCGAGATCTTCCTCCAGATCGTCTACGGCCGCACCCAGACCGCATTCTCCGAGGGCGGCCTGCCCGTCGGCGCTTCCCTCGACGACCTCGGCAAGGGCCTGCGCTCCCAGGTCGGCACCATGTTCGGCACCAAGGCCAAGGGCGCCCGTTACCTCGAGCTCGCCCAGGGCTACGTCACCCGCATGGCCCTGAACGACAAGGACGAGATCGTCGCCTTCGAGTTCTTCAACCTCGGCAAGTTCACGGATGCCCTCAAGGCCGGCAAGGCCCCCGAGGAGGCCATCCAGGGCGCCATGGGCCACTACGGCCAGTGGGACAACGCCGCCAAGTACATCGACCCGCGTACCGACGAGGAGACCCACTCCGTCGCCAGCACGTTCCCCGTTCACGAGTAGAAAGGGAGGGATATAACAATGGCTGTTACTTTCGAAGGCTACGAGCGCCGCGTCGACAAGATCAACAAGTGCCTCGCCGACAACGGCATCGCCTCCCTCGAGGATGCCCTCAAGCTCTGCACCGACAAGGGCTTCAACCCGCGCGAGATCGTCCACAACACCCAGTCCATCGCCTTCCAGAACGCCGAGTGGGCCTACACCCTCGGCTGCGCCCTGGCCATCAAGAAGGGCGTCAAGTCCGCTTCTGAGGCCGCTTCCGTGATCGGCGAGGGCATCCAGGCCTTCACCGTCCCCGGCTCCGTCGCTGAGGACCGCAAGGTCGGCCTCGGCCACGGCAACCTCGGCGCCATGCTCCTCTCCGACGACACCGAGTGCTTCGCGTTCCTCGCCGGCCACGAGTCCTTCGCCGCCGCCGAGGGCGCCATCGGCCTGGCCCTCAACGCCAACAAGGCCCGCCAGAAGCCGCTGCGCGTCATCCTGAACGGCCTCGGCAAGGACGCCGCCCAGATCATCGCCCGCATCAACGGCTTCACCTACGTGAAGACCCAGTTCGACTACTTCACCGGCGAGCTCAAGGTCGTCGAGACCATCCCCTACTCCGATGGTCCCCGCGCCGCCGTCAACTGCTACGGCGCCGACGACGTCCGCGAGGGCGTTGCCATCATGTGGCACGAGAACGTCGACATCTCTATCACCGGTAACTCCACCAACCCGACGCGCTTCCAGCACCCCGTCGCTGGCACCTACAAGAAGGAGCGCCTCGAGGCCGGCAAGAAGTACTTCTCCGTCGCTTCCGGCGGCGGCACCTAGTCCTTCTTCGCATAGGCGAATCAAGGATTGCAAGGCCGTCGCCCTTTCGGGCGGCGGCCTTTTTTGTGCGGATGGGATTGGGTTTCTACTTGCCGGCGTCTGCCAGCAAGAAGGTCCGGGTGGCCACGCGCGAGACGAGGGCCGGCGAGTGCGAGACGAGGGCAAGCCCCCAGCCGTCGCGCTCCTGCAGGCTCATGAGCACGTGCCAGAGCTCGGCCTGCGTCACGGCGTCGAGCATGGCCGTGGACTCGTCGGCGATGAGGTAGCGAGGCCGACATGCGAGCGCGCGGACCATCGCCAGGCGCATGAGCTCGCCGCCGGACAGCTCGCTCGGCCGGCGCGTGAGCCATTCTTTGCGCGCGTCGAAGGCGGACAGGAGCTCATCCAGGAGTTGCTCATCTGCACCGGGAACCTCAGACAGGCTCCTTCCCAGGCGCATCCTGGGGTCGAACGCCTGCTCAGGGTGCTGCCAAAGGAGCTGGACCGGGCTCGTGTGGCCGCGAAGGCGCCCCACGGAAACGAGTGGGCCGCCGTCCACGAGGACCTCGCCCGCCGACGGCGGCAAAAACCCGGAGAGCAGCCGGCAGAGCGTCGTCTTTCCGGTGCCGGAGGGGCCCAAGATGGCCACGCGCTCGCCGTAATTCACCGAGAGGTCGAGGCCGGAGAACAGCTCCCGCCCGCATGGATAGGCAAAGCTCAGCCCTTGCGCCTGAAGGCTCATTCGTCCCCCTCCCCCGCCGCGCCCGCGGCGACGGCGAACTCGTGCCCCGGCATCGCGCGCCAAAGCGCCCTCGAGAACGGGTGGCGCAGCGTGCCTGCGGAAGCAAAGTTCTCGACTCCCGTCTCCTCGACGATGGTGCCGTCGCTAAACACCGCCACGCGGTCCGCCACGCGCAGGGCAAGCTCGATATCGTGCGTGATCAGGAGCACGCCGCCGCCCGCATCGGCAAAGCCGCGCAGGTCATCGAGGGCATGGACCGCCAGGTCGAGGTCGAGCCCGGGCGTCGGCTCATCGGCAATGATGAGCCTCGGCCCGTCCATGAGGGCGCACATGAGAAGCACCCGGCGGGCCATGCCCCCGGAAAGCTCATGGGGATACATCCGCTCCACCCGAGAATCAAGCCCATAGGCCAAGAAGAGCTCGCGCTGCCGGGCCGCCCTGCGCTCGGCGTCGGCGCGGCGGGCCTCCCTCATGGCTCCGCGGGCGACCCCGCGAACCTGCTCGCCCACGCGCATGAGCGGGTCGAGGTTACCCACGCCCTGGGGCACAAGCGAGATCCCGTGGCCCGCGAGCGCGGACAGCGAGTCGGCGTCTTTCTGGACTCCGTCGAACCATATGCGGCCGCGCACCTCCATGTTCTGGTCCCAGCGGCCCATGAGCGCGTCGGCGAGCACGGTCTTTCCGGAGCCGCTCGCCCCCACCACGGCCAGGATCTCGCCCACGTGAACGCTAAGCGAGAGGTCGTGCAGAACCTCGCTGCGCACGCGACCGGCACGCCAAAAAGGCGCATTCGAGTCGTACATGGTAAAGGAGACGCTCAGGCCCTCGACGCTCAGGAGGTGATGGCCACCCACGTGCCGCGACGCCGCGCCGTGGCTATGGTGATGGTGGGTCTCGCCATCCACGTGCGGGACATCCGGAGCGGCCGCGCGCTCAGCCCCCTGCGGCACCGGCATCGCCTCACCCCTTGTCGGTTTATGTTCCATAGCCACCCCCTACGCCTGCGTCGAGTCGGGCGCGACCAAGTCGCGCAAAGAAGAACCGAGCCTGTCGAAGACGAGCACCACGGCCACGAGCGCGAGGCCCGGGAGCACCGCGAGCCACCAGTAGCCCATCGAGAGGTACTGCATCGCCTCGGACAGGATCACCCCGATGGCCGGCTCGTCCGCGCCGAGGCCGAAGCCGAGGAAGGTGATCGACGCCTCGTGGAGGATCGCGTGCGGGAAGGCGACGACAAGACCCACGATGAGCTGGGGCAGGACCGCGGGCATCACGTGCGCGAAGGCGATGCGGGACCTCGAGGCGCCCGCTGCCTGCGCGAGCCGCAGGTAGGGCTGGTCGCGGATCTGGATGGCCTCGGCGCGAAGGACGCGGGCGAGGCTTCCCCAGTGCGTGAGGGCGACCGCCAGCGTCACGCCCCAGAAGCCACGGCCGAGGCCATAGCTCACGAGGATGAGCAGCACCATATGGGGCACTCCCATCACCAGGTCGATGAGCCAGCCCACGGCGGCGTCCGCCGCCTGTCCGCCGAGTGCCGAGACGAGCGCGAGCACAAGCGCGATCGCTCCCGAGCAGACCGATGCTGCAAGGCCCACCCAAACCGAGGTCGAGAGGCCCGTGACCGTGCGGGCGAGCATATCGCGCCCCATCCAGTCGGTCCCGAACAGATGGGCGAGGCACGGCGCCAGGTTCTTTTGGGCAAAGTCGGTCGCCGTGGCCTGCGGGCGCAGGACGCCCCCGCACACGACGACGAGGAGAAGCAGCGCGCACGCGGCGACCAGGCGCGCAACCGTCCTCCTGCGGTTTCCCGAGAGCGAGACCTCGGCGGCGTGAAGGATCGGGGGCTGGCGCGACCCTTCCGCGGCAATGCCGTCGACCGCGCCCGCCCAAGCATCGGGGCTACGCATCGCGCGACCCCCTTCCCTCGCGGATCCTCGGGTCGATGAGGGCGTAGAGCACGTCTGCGCACGCGTTGCCCGCAAAGACGACGCAGGCCGACACGAGCGCGATCGCCACGAGGAGCGGGGCGTCGCCGCCGAGCCCGGCCGTCACGGCCGCCTGGCCGAGCCCCGGGTACGAGAAGACCTGCTCCACGAGCACCGACCCGCCGAAGACCTCGCCCACCGAGGCGCACTCGATAGTGATGGCGGGGAGCACGAGATTGCGCAGGCCGTGGCGCAGGAGCAGCTGCGCGCCCTTCTCGCCGCGGCTTCGCGCGAAGCGCGCATACTCGCTGCCCAGGACGTCGATCGTCTTTTGGCGCGTGTGGAGCGCGATGCTCGGCGCGTTGGCAATTCCGAGGACGATCGCGGGGAGCACGAGGTGATGGAGCTTCTGCGCCCAGGAGACCTGTGCCGCATCCACGCCTATGGGCACCGAGAAGCCCAGGGGAAACCACCCGAGCCCCACCGAGAAGACCATGAGCGCCACGAGCCCGAGCCAAAACGACGGCATGGACGAGAGCGCGTAGCACACGCAGCAGATCGCCCGGTCGGCGCAACTCCCCCGCCGCGAGCCGGCGAGCACCCCGAGGGCGAGGCCGAGGACGCCCGCGAGCAGCCAGGCGGACGCCATGAGGGCCGCCGAGTTCGCGAAGCGCTCGCCCACGACCTCCGCGACCGGACGCCCGAAGCGCAGGCTCTGCCCGAAGTCCCAGCGAAGCGCCGAGGAGACCCAGTGCGCGTAGCGCGAAGGAAGCGGCGTCGCCGTGCCCCAGTACTCGGCGAGCTGGGCGCGCTGCGCCTCGCTCATCTGCGCGTAGGCGGCCTGGCCGAGGTTCGCCTTCACCGGGTCTATCGGCGATGCGGCCACCAGGGCAAACGTCGCCATGCTCGTGGCGATGAGCAGCAAGAAGAGCCGCGCCGCCCGGCCCGCCCAGCGCGGCAGGCGGCGGGTGCCGGAGACGGACGGGCGCATGCGGGCAAAAGCGCTCACGCTACTCCCAGCTCCAACGGTCGACGTTGTTCAGGATCGACCAGCCGTGGCCGTGGGGCTGGAGCTTCTGGCGGGCGACCTTGAGCCCTTCTCGCTTCCAGTACAGGTGGCTCACGTTGGCGAGCCACAGCCAGGTCGCGTCGCCCTGCGGGGCCACGCCCGCCTGCCCGTCCCACTCGGCCTTCTGCCACAGGGGCCAGGAGTCCTCGACGGTGTCGGCGGCCAGCGCCTCGTCGAGATACGCGTCCACCTGAGCGTTCTTGTAGCAGGCGTAGTTCATGGTGCCCTTGGAGCTATTGAGCTCGTAGACGTCAGAGGGCGAGTTCGAGCCCCAGCCCCACATGATGGGGTCGCTGAACTCATGGGGATACAGGTCGTCCCAGCTGCCGCTTCGGGGCGTCACGCGGATGCCCGCCTGGCCGAGCTGGTCGGCAAGCGCGTACGCCATGGCCTGGCGGACCGAGTCGCCCGCGGCGTAGTAGAGGTCGAAGGCGCAGGCAAGGCCGTCGCGCGCGTAGACACCGTCGTCACCGAGCTTCCAGCCGGCCCCCTCGAGCAGCGCGCGGGCGCGGTCGGGCGCATAGTCGCAGCGCATGTCCGCGCTCGCCCACGGAAGGCCGTCGCCGATGCTGTAGGCCACCGACCCGTGGCCGCCCAGTACGTCGTCGATGATCGCCTGGCGGTCGACCGCGAGGTTTGCGGCCTGACGGACCTCGAGGTTGCAGGTGACGTCGTTTCCGGCGGGGTATGTGTTGGGGCCGTCCTCGCGCTCGGCGCCCGCGGGCACGACCGGCAGCTGCACGCCGCGCGAGTCGACGGTGTCGTAGGACTCCAGCGTATAGCCGCTCACCTGCTGGTCGGCGAGCGTCGCCGAGGTGTAGGCCATGTCCACCTGGCCGGACTTCGCCGCCGCGAGGGCAGCGTCCTCCTCCATGAAGACGACGACCACGCGCTCGATCAGGGGCTTCTCGCCGTAGTAGGAGGGGTTCGCGTCGAGGATGACCTGCTGCCCGCGGTCCCACTGGGTAAGCACGTAGCGCCCGGAGCCGATGGGCTTTTGGCCGTAGTCGGGACCGTACGCGTGCTCGGGCACGATGCCCACGACGGCGAGGGTGTACAGAAGGGCGTTGTAGGGCTTGGAGAGCTTGACGACCAGCGTGGCGTCGTCGGGGGCGGAGGCGTCCTCGACCATGGAGAGGTCGGCCTGCGCGTTCTTCGAGCCGCGGATCGTGTTCAGCGTGAAGGCGGCGTCGGAGGCGCGCACGGGCTCGCCGTCGGAGAACTTGGCGTCGTCGCGCAGCTTGAAGGTCCAGGTGAGCTTGTCGTCGGAGCACTCGTAGGACGTCGCGAGGTCGCACTCGAAGCCCATGTCCTCGGTCGTGTAGATGAGGGTGGACTGGATGAGCGGCTCATGGACGTGCTCGCCGCAGCCCCAGGCCACGCACGGGTCGAAGCCGGCGTCGGGCTCATTGGTCGTGCTCATGGCGATGGTCACCTGGCGCGAGGGGTCGACCCCCGAGCCGGAGGCGGCGGCACCGTCGTCGCCCGCGCCCGCGCTCGAGCACGCCGAGAGCGCAAGCGCGCCGGCGATGCCCGAGCCCGTAAGGAACGACCGTCTGGTCAAGGCGAGGTCCTTCTTTGCCATCAAACGTCCTTTCAGCCACGTGAATCGTTTTTTCGAGTATAAGGAGCTGGCGTGCAGATGATGACGATTTCCGAACAAATTGCACGATATGTTCGGAAAGACCTATGCTATCCACAGGCGCCGAGGCGATGTCCGGAGGCTGGGCACAGTGCCGCCAGACCTCGCCGAGCACAGGGGAAGAGCATCAACCAAGGAGATCCATCCATGCAGTTTGACCTCGACAAAAACGTTAAGTACGGCCTCGCGTACTCCGGGGGCGTCGACTCGTGCTACCTTCTCGCCGAGCTTTTGCGCCAAGGCTTCGACGTCAAGGCCTACACCATCCTCGACGACCTTCAGATCACCCGCGACACAGACGACTCCGTGACCATCGCGCAGATGCTCGGCGCGGACCAGGAGATCATCCGCGTCAACCTCTGGGAGGGCCACGACGAGCTGCGCGCGAACCCGTGGAACCGCTGCTACTACTGCAAGTCCATGGTCTTCGGCACCATCCTCGAGCACATGAAGAAGGACGGCCGCACAATCCTTCTGGACGGAACGAACGCGAGCGACCGCGAGGACCGTCGCCCGGGCTTTCGCGCCATCCACGAGCTGGGCGTCGTCTCGCCGCTGCGCGCCGCGGGCATGACCAAGGACATGGTGCGCGAGGAGTCGGCGAAGCTCAGCCTCCCCACGGCAAATAAGCCCAGCTACGCGTGCTACGGCGCCTACTTCGGCAAGAACGAGGCCATCACGCCCGAGTCGTTGGCGGCCACGGTGAACAAGTTCATGGCCGAGCACCCCGACGCGGCGGACCGCGTGCGCACCGACGGCAACATCGAGCCCTCCCCCGCCGAGGCGGCCGCCCTCGAGCGCGAGAACGCCGCCGCCCGCGCGGCCCTCGAGCGCGAGGCCAGGGAGGCAGAGGAAAGCCATGAGTAGCGCGATGGAACCCAGACTTGCCGACGCCGCGCGCGGGCGCGTGACCGACATTGGCTACGCGAAGCTCGACCTTTCGCGCGCCGAGCGCCAGGGCGCGGGCGAGGTCATCTACGGCGAGGGAAAGACGGCCGCGCAGATAGCGGGGATCATCGACGCGCTCGTGGAAGCGGACCAGCCGCGCGTCCTCGCGACGCGCGTGGACGCGGATAAGGCACGCGCTGTGATCGCCTCTGTGACCTGCGACGTCAACGTGACCTACCACGAAACGGCGCGGATCCTCGTCGCCGGGGGCATGCCCGAGCCCGACGGGGACGGCGACGTGCTCGTGGCGTGCGCCGGCACGAGCGACCTGCCGGTCGCGGAGGAGGCGGCGCTCACCGCCGAGTTCCTCGGCAACCGCGTGAGGCGCCTTCCCGACGTTGGGGTGGCAGGCCTTCATCGCCTTCTTTCCCATATGGACGAGCTGAACGAGGCGCAGGTCATTGTGGCCGTCGCGGGAATGGAGGGAGCGCTCGCGAGCGTCGTGGGAGGCCTCGTCTCCTGCCCCGTGATCGCCGTGCCAACGAGCGTTGGCTACGGCGCAAGCCTCGGCGGGGTCGCGGCGCTCCTGAGCATGCTGAACTCCTGCGCAAGCGGCGTCTCGGTCGTGAACATAGACAACGGGTTCGGGGCCGGCTACCAGGCCAGCCTCATCAACCACCTGAGCAAAAGAAACGGGGTCGACCATCGATGAGCGAGCTCTATAAAAAGAATGGCTGCGAGGACGGGAGCCGCCGCGCCCTCATCGTGGATGGCTCTTCCGGCATTAGCGGCGACATGACGGTGGCGGCGCTGCTGGACCTGGGGGCGAGCGAGGAGCGGCTCCTGACCGCGCTGGACACCCTGCCTGTCCACGGCTTCAAGGTCCGCGTGAGCCGCGTGGCAAAGAGCTGCCTTGACGCCTGCGACTTCGACGTGCAGCTCGACGGCGAGCACGAGAACCACGACCATGACATGGCATGGCTCTTTGGCGAGGACGGGGAGGAAGGGCATGAGGGGCACGGCCACTGCCACGAGCATGAGCATTGCCACGAGCACGGTCACTGTCACGAGCACGAGCACTGCCACGATCACCACCACGCGCATCGCTCGCTCGCGGACATCCATGCCATCATCGAGGCGTCCGGTCTCACGCAACGCGCGAAGGACATCGCGCTTGCCGTCTTCGGCGAGCTCGCCCGCGCGGAGGCCAAGGCGCACGGCGCGACGCCCGACACGGTGCTGCTCCACGAGGTGGGTGCCGTCGACTCCATCGTGGACATCTGCGCCGTCGCCGTCTGCCTCGACGACCTGGGGATTCCCGACGTGATCGTGCCGTCCTTGAGCGAGGGCCACGGCACCATTCGCTGTGCGCACGGCATGATGCCCATCCCCGTGCCCGCGGTCGCGAACCTCTGCGCGGCAGCGGGGATCCGCCTTGTGCCCGCACCCGTCCACGGCGAGCTCGTGACGCCCACGGGCGCCGCCATCGTGGCCGCGCTGCGCACCTCTGAGGAGCTCCCGGCCTCCTACCGCATCCTTGCCACGGGCTACGGAGCGGGCAAGCGCGCTTACCAGAACACCGCCGGCGTCCTGCGCGTTACCTTGGCCCAGTTAGATGGCGCAAGCGAAGCCGACGTCGAACAAGCTGCCGCGCCCGAGCAGGCACTTCTTGGCACGGGGAGCAGGGCCGTGCCCGAGTGCGCGCAGGACGCCCACGTGGAGCCTGCCGTTCCCTTCGCCGCGGTGGGCGACGACGACCCCGAGACTCCCCACGTCGTCGTAAAGCTCGAGAGCGACCTCGACGACTGCACGGGCGAGGCGCTCGGCCGCGCCATCGAGCTCCTCATGGCCGCGGGCGCCAGGGACGCCCACGCCGTGCCCGTCGTCATGAAGAAGGGCCGCCCCGGCTACCAGCTCGAGGTCATCTGCGACGAGTCGAACGAGGAGCAGCTCAGGGACATCATCTTTGCTACCACCACGACAATTGGGATCCGCTCGGTAAAGATGCGCCGATACCCCCTGCGCCGCAGGCCCGGCGAGGTCATCACCGCCTACGGACCCGTGGCCGTGAAGCGCGTGGTCACGCCGGGCGGCGTCGTGCGCTCCTACCCTGAGTACGCCTCCGTCGTCGAGGCGTCCGAGCGCACGGGCGCGACGTTCCAGGAGGTTTTCCGCGCCGCCGAGGCCGCGGGCCTGCTCGACGAACCGGGAAAGGGAGCCCCCGAGGGCTCCGGCAACAGCCAGCGCCCCCACAGGCTTCCGGGGCGCCCGAGCAAGCATCTTCCCGAAGCGAGCTCGGACGCCGGCGACGGCGCGGACGATGAGGAAGCCTAGATGGACACGCGCAAGGCGCGCAGCCGCCAGGCGATTGAGAACGCCTTCCTAGGCCTACTGCTCGAGCGCGACTATACAAAGATCACCGTCGCGGATATTCTTACGCGCTCGGGCGTGGGCAGGGCCACGTTCTATGCCCAGTTCAAGGGCAAAGACGACCTTCTTGCCGTGTTCGTGGGGTCTGTTTGTGCGCACGCCCTCACGAAGGACGGCAGCCTAGAGAGCGACCCCGCAGTCCAGGTGGAGCACGTCCTGCGGAACCTCTGGGAGCGGCGCGACGGCGTGCGCGCGCTCGTATCGGGCGCGGGGTCGCGCCGCTTCGCCGACTGCCTGCGCCACGCCATCGTGGCACGGGCTGCCAGGGCCGTGCCCGAGCACCCGAGCGGGCCTGCCGGCCAAATGAACCGGAGCTTTCTTCTGCACCACATCGCGGCCACGTTCGTGGGCATGGTCCAATGGTGGGCGTGGAACGATTTCGGCGCCTCGCCCTCCGACCTCGCGGCCGACTACCTCCGCGCGGTCCTTCCGCTCTTTGCCGAACAGCCCCAGTAAAGGTCGTTCTTCTTGCCAAAAAAGCCCGCGAACCGCCGGATAAGCGATTCGCGGGCTTATGTTGTGCGCTTGGAAGCCGGAGAGCGAGTTTATTAGAACAACCCAAGGAAGCCGTGGACAAAGAGCGCGGCGACCGCAGCGCCGACGAAGGGCGCGATGCCGGGGACGAGCAGGCCGTACTTCCAGTTGTTGTCGGCCTTGTGCGCGATGGGGAGCACCTGGTAAGCCATGCGGGGACCGAGGTCTCGGGCCTGGTTCATGGCGAATCCCGTGATGCCGCCCATGCCCATGCCGACGGCCCAGACGATCAGGCCGACGCAGACGGCGAGCATGAGGACGTTCTCACCGGCGCGGCTGGCCGCGGCCAGGATCGCGGAGATGAACACGAAGGTGCAGATGGCCTCGCAGAAGAAGTTGCGGGCGTAGTTGGTTCCCTCAGTGGTGGGGTTCGTCGAGAAGATGTTGCGCTGCGCGACGGGGTCGACGACGCCGTCAGAGGCCTTGAACTCATCGGCGTACATGAGCCACGCGATGCAGGCGCCCGCAAAGCCGCCGAGCATATCGGCGATCATGTACGGGATGCAGGAGCTCCAGGGCACGAGGCCCACGATGCACTGCGCGAGCACCATGGCCGGGTTCATGCACACGGCCCCGCCGAAGACAAAGAGGCACACGGAGATGCCGAAGGCCCAGGTGGTGATGGCGAACATGTGTCCGGAGCCCTGGTATTTGGTGCCCTTGAGCACGGTGTCGCAGTGGACGCCCACGCCGAAGACGATCATGAGGGCGGTGCTGCCGAACTCGGCGAGCATGTGGTAAAGAAGGTCGATGCTAATCACGCGGGAAACTCCTTCAGTCTTTCTTTTGACGAATGGACTAGTGCTGGGCCACGACGACGCCCAGGCCGTCGGGGATAACGGCGACCTTGGCGTCGGCGCCCTTCATCTGGAAGGCGAGCTCAAGCGCCTCCTCGACAGTGTTGACCGGCGTCATGTGCATGTCGCGCAGCATCTGGTGGTCGCAGAGGTCCGTGACCATGATCACGGGGTGGTGCGCCAGGATGCGGGCAAAGATCTGGCTCGTCCACTGGTCGGGCAGGGTCTCGTCCTTGGGGCGCTCGATGCAGGCGCGCTCGAACTCGGCCGGGTCGTTCTCGGCGATGTTCTTGTAGAAGCCCTCTCCGCCGTGGCCGTCGGCGCAGCCGGCGACGTCGATGATCACGCCACCCTCGGGAAGCGTTGCCTCGGCGGCGCACATGCCCTTGACCGCCTGGTAGATGTTCTGGTCGAGCGGGTAGCCGCCGTTGGTGGTGACGGCGATGTCGCACTTGACGGGATCGACGCCGGCGAGCTTGCGCACGAAGTCGCAGCCTGCCTCGTGGGCCTTGTGGATGTTGCCGGCAAAGGAGCCGATGACCTCGTGCTTGCCGTTCAAGACCACGTTGAGGACGAAGGCGAGGTGGGCCATCTCGGCCGCGGCGAACATGTCCTCGCTCACGTGGTTGTGGCAGAGGTTGCCGGCACGGGAGTGGGGGTCGTTCACGAACTGGCCGTTGTGGTTGTACATAATCGTCTTGTAGGAGGCCACGCCCGGCAGGACGGACTTGCGGCTGCCCGAGAACCCCGCAAAGAAGTGCGGCTCGATGAAGCCCTCGGCGAGGAGCAGGTCGGCGTCGGCGGCGACCTTGTTGATGATGCACTCGCCACCGGAGGGCAGAGTGCCGATCTTCTTCATGGCGGAGTCGTCGGTCGCCACGTGCATGACGATCTCCTCGTTGGCCACGATGTCCTCGCCGTACTTGTTGACGAGCTCCTCGTGCGTGGAGGGGCGGTGCATGCCGGTTGCCACGAGGATGCGCACGCGGGCCTCGGGGGCAGCAGCGTGGATGCGGCGCAGCAGGATCGGCATCGTCACGCGCGAGGGGACAGGGCGCGTGTGGTCGGAGCTGATGATGACGATGTCCTTCTTGCCGGCGCAGAGCTCCTCGAGCTTGGGCGAGCCATAGGGGTTGTCGAGGGAATCCTCGACGAGCTTCTGCTGGCTCTCGCTTGGCTTGAACTCGTTCTGGTGCCCCTGCATAAGCCCGGCGAAGTTCTTCTCGTCGAGGCTCAGATGCATTGTCTTGTGGTCGTAGGGCAAATCAAACTCATACATGGGGTTAGGTCCTTCTTCCTAACTCGTCGCCGCTCCGGTCACGGCACCTTCCGGAAAGGTTACGCTCTTAGATGACAACCGTCTACCGATGATTTGCTACCGTTCACCGCCATTTATCAAGATAGGAACTATCTCACCGCATGTTGCGCGGGACGCGGGACCGCACGCCGCTTTGGTTGCATGAAGGAACTATGAAGAAGGTAAGGGCGCGGCGGGCGGTACGTCGGCTCGCGGAAGGAGATGTCCGCCCCTCTATGCGCCGATTGGCTTCTGTGGGCACGGCACCCCCGCCCGCGCGGTTACACTTGAGAGGTTAACCGAGCGAAAGGGGATGCCGTGCCCAACTATGTACTGAGCTGCTGTTCCACCGTCGATGTGACCGAAGACACCCTCGACGCGCGCGACATCAAGCACATCGACTTCAACTACGAACTCGACGGGCAGTGGTGCAAGGACGACTTCGGCCGCACGAACTCCCCCGCCCAGCTCTACGCGAAGATGCTCGCGGGCGCCGAGGCCAAGACCTCTCAGATCTCGGCGGGCGACTACGCCGAGCACTTCGAGCGCTTCCTCTCGCAGGGGCTCGACGTCCTGCACGTGACCCTCTCCAGCGGGATCTCGGGCACCTACAACTCCGCCTTGGCCGCACGCGACCTCCTCGCCGAGAAATATCCCGACCGCAAGGTCGTCGTGGTGGACTCCCTCGCCGCGAGCTCGGGCTATGGTCTACTCGTCGACCGCCTCGCCGACCTGCGAGACGAGGGGCTCGGCATCGACGAGGTCGCTGCCTGGGCCGAGGAGCACAAGCTCGAGGTACAGCACTGGTTCTTCTCGACCGACCTCACGTTCTTCATCCGCGGTGGCAGGATCTCCAAGGCCGCCGGCCTCATGGGCGGCTTGCTCAAGATCTGCCCGGTGATGGACGTCGCTCCCGACGGCTCGCTCGCCGTCAAGGAAAAGATCCGCACCAAGCAGCGCGCCATCAAGCGTGACCTGCAGATCATGGAGGAGCTCGCGCAGGGCGGGCTCGACTACTCCGGCAAGGTCTACATCTCCCAGTCCGAGTGCCAGAAGGACGCCCGCGAGCTCGCAAACGAGATCGAGGCCAAGTTCACGCACATCGACGGACCCGTCCGCATCTGGGACATCGGCGCCACCATCGGCTGCCACACCGGCCCGGGCACCGTCGCGCTCTTTTTCTGGGGCAAGTCGAGGGCGTAGGGTCCGCAGCGCCCTCCCCAGGGCCGCGCGAGCGCGCAAAACTCGGTTAGGGCCACGCTGAAATGATTCCTTTGCGCAAAACTCGCTTAGGGCTACGTGTTTTCGCCTCCTGAGCCGATTCCGCTATTCAGCAACTGGGCTTTTATAGCCCTAAATTGATAGCGAAGCTCCCGAGGCGCTCAAAACGCGTAGCCCTAAGCGAGTTTTGTGCACATGGAGGGCATCAGCGTGGCCCTAAGCGAATTTTGCGCAGCTTCGCCCGAGGCCACGACCAGAAAAATCGCCTTGCAAGCGCTTTGCCAGCAGAATCAGAGCTCGTAGCCGAAGAACTCGCGGTAGAGCGCGAGCTCGGCGGGGGTGTCCTTGCTCGACGCGAACTCAACGGAGCCCGCTCTGCCCGCAGGTGCGAGCAGTCCGGCCTCGTCCAGGCGCTTGCGGAGCTGCCGAGCCGTGCCCGCGCCGCCGTCGTAGAACTTGACGTCGGAGCCGAGGACCTCGGCGATCTGCCTGCGCACGAACGGGTAGTGCGTGCAGCCCAGGACAACGGAGCCGACCGTGCCGGCAAAGGAACCCACGTAGCCGCGAATCATCTCGACGAGGTCGGCGGCTTCGAGGTCGCCGTGCTCGATGCGGCCGGCGAGCCCGGGGCACGGGACGGATATGACCTCGCAGCCCTGTCCATAGGTCTCCGCGAGCTCGTGGTATTTGTCGAGCCGCAGGGTGATGTCGGTCGCCATGACGAGGATGCGCCCGTGGTCGGGCGCCTCGGTCGCGGGCTTGAGCGCCGGCTCGATGCCGATGATGGGCAGGTCGGGATACTCGGCGCGCAGGCCCGGCGCTGCGGCGGAAGTGGCAGTGTTGCAGGCGATCACGATGGCCTTCGCGCCGTCCGCGACGAAGCGCTCGACGATGTCGTGCGAGAGCTCGCGCACGCGCTCGACCGTTTTTTCGCCGTAGGGGGCGTGCGCGGAATCGCCAAAGAAACGGAAGTCCTCGCCCGGGAGCTCCGCGACGAGCGACTTGAGCACGCTGATGCCGCCCACACCCGAGTCGAAGACGCCGACGAAGCCGTTTGCGTTATCTCGATCGCAGCCCATGCCGCGCTCCTCTCTTGCGCCGATCGCCGCCGCGCGGATTCGCGCGGCGCAGTCTTTTTAGTCTAGCGCGGCTCTGTGCGCTTCGCGCGGAGGGTATCGAGGCCGTGTCGGATGGTCATCGCGGGGTGGCGCAAAAGCATCCGGGGGCCGGCGTAACGCATGACGTCCTTGATTGCCTGACGCTCCTTGGGAGCGTAGCAATGGACCTTGCACTGGGAACAGAAGGTCTTGGTCGCCATGAAGGGGCAGCGGCCGATGCGCGCGTCGGCGTAGGCCGCGAGCGCGGAGCACTCGTCGCAGAGCTCGCCGCTCGGCGTGCCGTGGTTCCCATGGCAGTAGGTGCCGATCATCTGCTGGCGCTAACCGCCCGAGAGCGAGTCGCCGCGCTCGCCGACCATCGTGTCGTAGCCGTGGGGCAACCCTTCGATGAAGTCGTGCACGCTCGCCGCGCGGCACGCGGCCACGAGCTCCTCATCGGTCGCATCGGGCTTAGCGATGAGCAGGTTGTCGCGGATGCTGTCGTGGAAGAGGTGCGTGTCCTGCTCGACGAAGGCCTCCGCGTCGCGCAGGGCGCCCGTGGCGACGCGACGCACGTCATCCCCTCCGATTTCGACGCGCCCCTCGTCGACGTCCCAGAAGCGCATGAGCAGGCGGCAGAGCGTGGACTTGCCCGAGCCCGAGCGGCCCTGGACCGCGACGATCCGGCCCGGCTCGACGGACATGCTGGCGTCATCGAGAATCCGCTCGTCGGCGTACGAGAAGCCCACGTGCTCGGCGGCGGCGCCCGTGAACGCCGGGTGCGTCCCCGCGTCGTCGGGGACCTCGGCCACCTGCGGCTCCTCGTCGAGGATGTCCAGCACGCGGTTGCCCGCGGCGAGCGTGCCCTGCAACGTGGACCCCAGGTTGGCGAGCGCCACGAAGGGGCCGAACGAGCTGAAGGTCGCAACCACGGCGAGGAACGCGCCCTCGGCCGTGACGGCGCCCGCGGAGGCGAGGTCGACGGCCAGGAGCAGCTGCAGCGTAGAGAGGACCATGATGGCGCCCGTCGTGGCAGCTTGCCCGCGGCCGGCGACGTCGCGCAGGCGCGCCTGCGTGCCCGAGAGCTCCTCGCTGCGGCGATCGAGCTCGGCCAGGCGGGCCTGCCCCGCGCCGAACTGGAGCACCTCGCCCAGACCGCGCAGGGCGTCGAGCACGAAGCTCGAGAGCGCGCCCGCCTGGTCGCGCGAGGCGCGGCCGTCCGTTCCCGACCCGCGGGAGATGAGGACGGGCACCGCCACGCCCACGAGCGCGTAGCTCGCGAGAGCGAGCGCCGCCAGCTGCGGGTGGATATAGCCGAGGAAGAGGCCCATGACCACGGCCATGAGCGCGGCGATGCACACGGGGCTCACCGTGTGGGCGTAGAAGACCTCGAGCAGCTCGACGTCGGACGTCACGGTCGAGACGAGGCTGCCGCGGTCGGCCCCGGCGAGCTTGGCGGGGCAGAGCTTGCGCAGCGCGCCGAACACGAGGTCGCGGATGTGCGCGAGCAGCCTGAAGGCGATGTAATGGTTGCAGCGCTGCTCGATGTAGTGGAGGACGCCGCGGGCGACGGCCATGAGGGCGAGGGCGGCGACGGCCGCGGGCAGTCCCCATGCAAGCGTCCCCTTCCCCGCCGCCGCGAGCGCGGCCGCGGAGGCGAGCACGGGGATGCCCGTCGCGCAGCAGAACCCGGCGACGCCGCATGCCACCGCGAGGACCATCCATCCGGCAAGCGGCCTCGCGAGGCCGAGCATGCGCCACATGACGCGGGCGTTACTCCTGTTCATCGTCGGCCTCCTCGGCATCGCGGGCGGGCTGCCCCTTGGTAAGGCTCTCGAGCTCGGCCTGCGCGGACCACAGCGCGCGGTAGGCCCCGCAGCCGCGCAGGAGCTCCTCGTGCGTCCCCGCCCCGGCAACATCGCCGTGGTCGAGCACGTAGATGCGCTGCGCGCAGACCACGTTCGCCAGGCGGTGCGAGATCACGACGACCGCGCGGTCGCGCGCGAGCTCGCGGACGGCGCCCATGACGGCTTCCTCGGACTCCGCGTCGATGTTGCTCGTCGCCTCGTCGAAGACGTAGACCGGGCTGTCCGCGCACACGGCGCGGGCCAGGGCCAGGCGCTGGCGCTGGCCGCCGCTCCAGTTCTCGCCGTTCTGCTCGAGGCGCGTGTCGAGCCCGTCCTGGGCGCGCAGGAAGCCCGCCAGCCGCGCGAATCCGAGCGCGTCCCAAAGCTCGTCGTCGGTCGCCCCGGGCGCCGCCATGAGGAGGTTCTCGCGGACCGTCCCGGCAAAGAGGTGCGCCCCCAGCCCGACCACGGTCACGTAGCGGGCGAGCTCGGTGCGGTCGATGTCGCGGACCTGCTTGCCACCGAGCAGCACGCTCCCCTCGTAGCCGTCGCGGCGACCGGCGAGCAGCGCCGCGACGGTGGACTTGCCGCTGCCGGACTCGCCGACGATGGCGGTGAGGCCCACGCTCGGCACGTCGAGGCTCACGCCGTGGAGCACCTCGCGCCCTTCCTCGTAGCCGAAGCGGACGTCGCGCAGGGCGAAGTGGTCGCCCGCATCGATGCACAGCGGGCGCGGGTCGGGCTCGGGCAGCGCGAGCAAGCGGAAGATCTTCTCGCTCGCCGCGATGCCGTTCATGGCGACGTGGAAGAAGCTGCCGAGCTGCCGCATGGGCAGGAAGAAGTCCGCCGAGACGAGGATGATGAAGAGGCAGCCGAAGAGGTCGACCGCGCCCGACGCCGTCGCAGCGAGCGCGACCGCGATGCCCGCCACGGCGCCGCCCAAGGCGACGATGTCCATGACGATGATCGAGTTCAGCTGCATGCTGAGCACCTTCATCGTCACCACGCGGAAGCGCTCGGCCTCGCGGTTCATCGCCTCGTGGCGCGCGGCGTCCGCCTGGTAGATCTTCAGCGTCGTGAGGCCCTGGAGGTTCTCGAGGAAGGAGTCGCCGAGCTCCGCGTACTGGTCCCAGTAGGCGCCGAGGATGCGCTTGGCGACCTTCTGGACGAGCACGATCACGGCGGGGATGAGCGGCACGCACACGAGCAGCACGATGGCCGCCGGCAGGCTCACGGGCGCCACGGCGAAAAAGAGCGTCACGGGCGCGAGCACGGAGTAGAAGAGCTGCGGCAGGTACTGGCCGAAGTAGGTCTCGAGCTGCTCGCAGCCCTCGACGGAAAGCTGCACGATCTCGGCCGTCGGCACCGCCTGGTCGTAGTCGGGCCCCAGGCGCAGAAGCTTCTCGTAGATGCGTCGGCGCAGGGCGCGCTTGACATCGCGCGAGGCGGCGAAGCTCTCGTGGGCGACGAGGCGGGTCGAGACCACGCGGGCGACGATGCCCGCGGCAAGAAGCGCGAGCGCGAAGGAGGGGACCACGCCGCCCGCAACGAGCGCCGAGAGCACGCGCGCGATGACCCACACGAGCGCGACGTTGCCCGCGAGGCCCACCCACTGCCACGCGACCGTGGCGAGCACGTGCCGCATGGCGTCGGGCACGAGCGCCAGGAGTCGTTTGTCCATCATCTTGGGTATACTCCGATTCTACGCGCGCCCAGGCGCGCATCCGATTTACCAAGGTTAACTTGTTCATCTTACCCGATGGACCTGAACACGAGGAGAAAACCCATGAGCAACGAGGGCAAGAAGGTCAAGGTCCACTACGTGGGCACGCTCGACGACGGAACCAAGTTCGACTCCTCCCGCGACCGCGACGAGCCGCTGGAGTTCACCTGCATGGCCGGCCAGATGATCAAGGGCTTCGACGCTGCCGTCAAGGACATGGAGGTCGGCCAGGTCGTCGACGTCCACATCCCCGCAGCCGAGGCCTACGGCGAGCGCCGCGACGACCTCATGCAGACCGTCCCCGTGAGCATGCTCCCCGGCGCCGAGAACCTCAGCGCCGGCGACAAGGTCATGCTCGCCTCCCCCAGCGGCCAGCCCTTCCCCGCCACCGTGGCCCAGGTCGAGAACGGCAACATCACCTT
>NZ_DAWEMK010000002.1:48371-48662 GCF_052362415.1 Paratractidigestivibacter sp.
AGCTGCTCGAGGTCGCCGAGTAGGCGGCCTGCCCGCGCCTTATAACTCAAAGGTGGCAAGAAGCCCCGTTCGCGCCTGCCCCGGCAACCCGGAAGCAGGAGGCGGACGGGGCTTTTTTGTCGAGGCGGCGCCCCAGACGCGGACGCCTACACCATCTGCTCAGGATGGAAGACGGCGTCGAACTCGTCTGCCGTGAGGAAGCCGAGCGCGACGCAGGCCTCGCGTAGGCTCGTGTTCTCGGCAAAGGCCTTCTTTGCCACGCGAGCGGCGTTCTCGTAGCCGATGTGGGGG
>NZ_DAWEMK010000002.1:48733-49369 GCF_052362415.1 Paratractidigestivibacter sp.
TGAGCGCCGTCACGAGCATGAGCGAGTTGTGCAGGTTCGCGTCCATCTTTGCCCGGTTGGCCTCGATGCCCGCGGCGCAGCGCTCGTTGAACGAGCGGATCGCGTCGGCAAGAAGGTCCACGGACTGCAGGAAGTTGTACGCGATCACGGGCATGAAGACGTTCAGCTCGAAGTTGCCCTGGGAGGCCGCGAAGCCGATGGCGGCGTCGTTGCCCATGACCTGCACGGCAACCATCGTGACCGCCTCGCACTGGGTGGGGTTGACCTTGCCGGGCATGATGGAGCTGCCTGGCTCGTTGGCGGGGATGGCGATCTCGCCCAAGCCCAGGCGCGGGCCGCTCGCGAGCCAGCGGACGTCGTTGGCGATCTTCATCATGTTCGCGGCGAGCGCCTTGACGGCACCATGGGCAAAGACGACCGCGTCCTTGCCGGACAGGGCGCGGAACTTGTTCGGGTCGGTCACGAAGGGAAGCCCTGTCTGGGCGGCGATATGGGCGGCCACGGCCACGTCGAAGCCGGCCGGCGCGTTGAGCCCCGTGCCGACCGCCGTGCCGCCGAGCGCCAGGCGATAAAGGCCGCCAAGCGACGCCTCGAGCTCCTCGGCGGCACCCTCCAGAAGCCCGCGCCAGCCCGAGA
>NZ_DAWEMK010000002.1:49379-50223 GCF_052362415.1 Paratractidigestivibacter sp.
CGTCTGGCAGACCGGGTCCGGCACGCAGTCGAACATGAACATGAACGAGGTGCTCGCCAACCGCGGGAACCAGCTCGCCGCCGAGCGCGGTGTCGCCCTCGGGCGGCCGCTCCACCCCAACGACTCGGTGAACATGAGCCAGAGCTCGAACGACACCTTCCCCACGGCGATGCACATCGCGGCGGCGATGAGACCGGCCTCTTTGGCGCCCAAGCGCCCGAGGTCGCGGTTGGCGAAGGCGGCGGCCTTTTTGAGCTGGGCGAACGCCCGGATGATCTCGGGCGGCATGGTCTGCCCGCCGATGGGGAAGTTCTCGTGGCTGCGCTGGGTCTGGGCGCCCCACAGGGCGTCGGCGGGCACACGGACCTCCCCCATCGAGTCGTGCTCGATGCGATACTCGGACGAGTCGGTCATCTGGGTCTCCTTCCGAAAAACGAGCGCCAGGGGAAACCGTCGCCGATTCCCCCTGGCACTCATCGCAGGCTTAGATCGATTAATCGGCGGCGCGCATACGGGATGCGAAGGTGGACCCGGCCAGGATCGCGCTCGCCACCTCGGCCTGGTCGCGGGCCACGACGCCGAGGTCGGCGCGCACGCCGCGAAACCGCGGGCTCAAGGAGTACTCGTTGGCCAGGCGCTCGTTGCGGTAGGCGTCGCCCAGAGCCCCGAGCTCGCCTTGGATGTTGTCCATGTACTCGCTCGTCTTTGCGCAGTCGTCGCCGATGACGCCGGCGAGGGCGCGGGCGACGAAGTGCATCTCCTTCGCGTCGCGCCGGGCGAGATGGACCGCCTCGGGGTCGCGCAGGTCGAGGCCGAACAGGGCGTCGTCGAGCCCCGCGAGCTC
>NZ_DAWEMK010000002.1:50233-54635 GCF_052362415.1 Paratractidigestivibacter sp.
CGCGAGCTCCTCGTCGAAGTGCTTCTGGAAATCCTCGGCGTTGAGCCCGGAGGCGAGCACGCGGCTCTTCCACTTGATGCTCGGGCAGTCGTCGGCGATGTTGTGCAGGCGGCGCTTGACGTGGCGCTTGCGCATGAGGGCGATCACGCCCTCAAGCTCGAGCTGGCGCTCCTTGGCACAGGCCACGGGCAGAAGGCAGTTCTCGCCGAGCTCGCCGGATTCCACGAGCGCGTCGACGACGTCGGAGAGGATGTCGATCTCGCGCAGCGGCGACGTCGCGTCGAGCAGCGCGCGCAGGTCGTCGGAGGTGCGGTGGCACTGCTTCTTTGACTGCCAGGGCGAGAGGAACTGGATAAGTGAACGCAGCCGGCGAAGGCGGATGCGGAACACGCGGAGCGCCTCGACGCCGGCGGGGTCGGCGAGGAACGCGTCGCAGGCGTCGGCGAGCTCGGCGGACATGAGCTCGACCTGGTCGTCGACCTCGGCCATCGCGTCCCAGGACACCGCGTCGGGGCCGGCGACGTACCAGAGCAGCGAGCCCGCGGCCGCAGGGCCGTCGGGCAGCGAGATCGCGGCGACGCCGCCCTTGTTGAACTTGAGATCGACGCCGGTCAGGTGCTTGAGCAGCGCGTCCATGAAGGGGACGTGGCCGACGACGGCGAGCGTATCGGCATCAGGGTCGGCCTTCGCGAGCTCCGAGAGGAAGGCATCGAGGTCCTGGTCGTAGAGCGACTGGCGCACATCGATGCCGCAGGAATCGACCGCCTCGGCAACCACGCCCGCCGTTTGCAGCGCGCGCACGGCGGGGCTGCACCAGACGGCGACCTCGGGGTCCTCGCCGAGCAGCGCGAACGTCCGGGGATACGCGACCTCGAGCGCGCGGATCCCCGCCGATGTGAGCTTGCGGTCGATGTCGTCGCCCGTCGGGCTTGCGTCCTCGGTCTTTCCGTGACGCACGAGCACCAGTGTCTTGACCATGCCGTTCCCCCAAACGTCGGTAGCTACGCAGCCTTTAACGATAGCAATGCGGCGGCGCGGCGGGCTTCTCTCCCCCGAGCGTTCGGGTGGACGGTAGCTCGCTCGGAGGGCGGGCACGGGACTAACACGAGCAGCCTTCTCTTTTGCGGGATTGAGCAGACTGCTCTTTAAGAGAGAAGCCTTCTCTTTACGCTCATTCGCGAAGAGAAGGCTTCTATAAGAAAGGGCAGCCTTCTCTTCTGCGAAGAAGAGAAGGCTGCCCACGACCCCGCCGATCAGCTCCGAAAGACGAAGCCGCCCTCCCCTTCGTTCGCGCGAGTCGCGCAGCGAGCGAGCGAGCGCGCAGCGCGAGCGCCGAGCGGCGAACGAAGGGAGGGGCGGCGGACGATCGCAGAGCCGCAGGCTACATCAGCTTGCAGACGTTCTGCGCGAACGCGACCGGGTCGGCGACGGGCAGGCCCTCGGTGAGGAGCGCCTGGTCGTAGAGCAGCGAGGTGTACAGGGCGAGCTTGTCCTTATCGCCCGCCTCCTCGGCGGCCTGGAGCTTGGCGAACACGGGGTGCGCGGCATTGATCTCGAGCACGCGGGTGGCCTTGGGCGCCTGCGCGGCGTCGGGGCCGGCAGAGAGCACCTGCTCCATCTCGAGCGAGACAGGCCCCTCGGCCGAGACGCTGGACGGCGCGTCGTCGGCGGACGTCAGGTGAGCCGAGACGGTGACCTTGGCCACGGCGTCGCCGAGCGCGTCCTTCATGGCGCCGAACAGGCCCTCGTTGGCCTTCGCGGCCTCGTCGGCGGCCTTCTTCTCCTCGTCGGACGCGAGGTCGAGGTCGCCGGAGCTGACGTTCTTCAGCTCGAGCGAGCGGTCCTCGGTCTCGGCCTCGGCGCCGTCGGCCTGGGCCTTCTCGGCGGCCTCGCGGGCGGCATCGTCGGCGTAGACCTTGGGCAGGCCCTTGGCCGTGAAGTCGCGCATGGCCTGGAAGCAGAACTCGTCGACGTCCTCGGTGCACAGCAGCACGTCGTAGCCCTTGGCGAGCACGGACTTGACCACGGGCATCTTTGCGAGGCGGTCGCGGTCGTCGCCGGCGGCGTAGTAGACGGCCTTCTGGCCCTCGGGCATGGCCTCGGCGTACTCCTGCAGGGTGACGTACTTCTCGTTCTTCGCGCTCCAGAAGAGCAGAAGCCCGGCGAGCTCGTCCTTCTTCATGCCGTAGCTGGAGTAGATGCCGTACTTGAGGCCGCGGCCGAAGTTGCCGAAGAACTTCTCGTACGCCTCGCGGTCGGTGTCGCGCATGGACTCGAGCTCGGAGGTGATCTTCTTCTCGATGCGGCGCTCCATGGCCTGGAGCTGGCGGTTCTGCTGCAGGGTCTCGCGCGAGATGTTCAGCGTGACGTCGGCGGAGTCGACGACGCCGCGCACGAAGTTGTAGTAGTCGGGCAGCAGGTCGGCGCACTTCTCCATGATCAGGACGTTGGAGCTGTAGAGCTCGAGGCCCTTCTCGTAGTCGCGGCTATACAGGTCGAACGGCGCCTTGCCGGGGATAAAGAGGAGCGCGTCGTACTCGAGGGCGCCCTCGGCGTGCAGGGTGAAGGTGCGGGCGGGGTCCTCCCAGTCGTGGAAGGTAGACTTATAGAACTCGTTGTACTCCTCGGGCTTGACGTCGGAGGCGTGCTTCTTCCAGATCGGGGTCATGGAGTTCAGGGTGTCGAGCTCCTGGTAGTCCTCCCACTCGGGCTTGTAGTCGTCGCCGGCGTCGGCGGGCTTCTCCTTCTGGCGGGACTTGGTGACCATCATCTTGACGGGGTAGCGCACGTAGTTGCTGTAGCGCGTGACGAGGTCCTTGAGCGTGTACTCCGAGAGGTACTCGTCGTAGCTGGCGTCGTCGGTGTTGTCCTTGAGGGTGAGGATGACGTCGGAGCCGCAGGTCTCGCGGTAGGCGGGGTCGTCGGCGGCGACGGGCTCGATGGTGTAGCCCTCGATGCCGTCGGAGGTCCAGCGCAGGCACTCGTCGGAGCCGAAGGCGCGCGTGACGACGCTGACCTCCTTGGCGACCATGAAGGCGGAGTAGAACCCGACGCCGAAGCGGCCGATGATGTCCACGGCGTCGCCCTGCTTGTCGGCATTGGCCTCCTTGAACTCCTCAGAGCCGGAGTGGGCGATGGTGCCGAGGTTCTTCTCGAGCTCGTCGGCGGTCATGCCGATGCCGTTGTCCGAGACGGTGAGCGTGCGGGCGTCCTTGTCGAACGAGAGCGTGATGGCGAGGTTCTCCTGGTCGACCTGGGCGGAGGCGTCGGTCAGGCTCTTGAGGTAGAGCTTGTCGATGGCGTCCGAGGCGTTGGAGATGAGCTCGCGGAGGAAGATCTCGCGGTTCGTGTAGATGGAGTTGATCATGAGGTCGAGGAGCTTTTTGCTCTCGGTCTTGAACTTGCGCATGGTTGACGTCCCTTCGTCGTATGTGTTCAACAAAGGTCACTCTACCCTGCTGCGACGGCGGATATTCGTGCGCGCTCAGAAAACCTTAGTTCATCACGCTTAGATTTTTTGAGAAGGGCGTAAAGAGGATCCGAGCAGGGAGCCGAGGGGGCGCCTAAGGCGCCCGGCGAGACGGCCGGCGGCCATCGCGGCGGATCGTTCGCTCGACCCGCCGAAGCCCCGCAGGTCAGGCGCGGGCGATGAGGAGGTAGTTGTCGTCGGCGGCCCAATCGTCGTCGGGGCAGCACACGAGCTCGACGCGGGGGAATCGGGCCTCGAGGGCATCCTGGAAGTCGCGCAGGAAGGTCGCGTCGCCGCCCGGGGTGACTACGTTGGCGGCGACGGCGCCGCCGGGGGCGAGCAGCCGTGCGTAGGCGTCGACGGCCTCGGGGCCTGCGAGCGACGCCACCGGATCTGCGCCCGAGAAGGCGTCGAGCGCGATAAGGTCGTACTCGACGCCGCGCAGGGCTGCGCCACGCACGAAGTCGAGCCCGTCGGCGCAGTGGACGCGCGAGGCGGCCTCGTCGGCATAGAACCAGCGGCGCGCGGCATCGATGACCTTGGGGTCGATCTCGACGACTTCGATCGTCGTCTCGGGCCGCGACGCCCGCGCGAGCTTAGGGACGGCGAACCCTCCCCCGCCCACGACGAGCACGCGCGGGGCCGGCGCAGCGATGCCGTCGAGCACCCGCCCGAACGCGCGGTAATACTCGAAGACAGGCTCCATCCGGCGCTCACCCAGATACGTCGCCGACTGGAAGACGCCGCCCGACGAGAGCACCCGCACCGGCTCGCCTTGGGGCCCGCGCACGGTATAGACGAGCACCGGCGAGAGCCCGGCGCGCGCGATATGAAGGTCGAGCTTCCCGAACACGGCGCCTCCTCGATTCGCCCCGCATGCACTTGTCGCCAAGCGACTCTGCTACCATATCCCGCGCGAAAAAAGGAGGCAAT
>NZ_DAWEMK010000002.1:54645-56786 GCF_052362415.1 Paratractidigestivibacter sp.
GGTCTGGGGACCATCATCAATGTGTGCTGCATCGTCGCCGGCGGGCTCGCCGGCCTGCTCGGGAAGCGATTCATATCGGATCGGCTCCAGGACGCGCTGCTCAAGGCATGCGGGCTGTCCGTCATCTTCCTCGGCATCGGCGGCACGATGGAGAAGATGCTCGCGATCGCGACGGCCGCCGACGGAGCGATGAGGCTCTCGTCGGGCGGGACCATGATGATCCTCGTCTCGCTGGCCGTGGGCTCGGCCGTCGGCGAGGCGATCGACCTCGATGCCCGCTTCGAGCAGCTCGGCATCTGGCTGCGCGAGAAGACCGGCAGCTCGAAGGACGCGTCGTTCGTCGACGGCTTCGTGACGGCGTCGCTCACCGTGTGCATCGGCGCCATGGCGATCGTCGGCGCGATCCAGGACGGCCTCACCGGCGACTACACGACCCTCATGCTCAAGGGCGCGATCGACGCCGTGATCGTCTGCGCGATGACGGCCTCCATGGGCAAGGGCTGCATCTTTGCCGCGCTGCCCGTCGGCGCCTGGCAGGGGCTCGTCACCGCGGCGTCGACGCTGCTCCAGCCGGTGATGACGCAGGCGGCGCTCGACAACCTCGGTCTCGTGGGCTCCATCCTGATCTTCTGCGTCGGCGTGAACCTGATCTGGCCGCGCACCTTCAAGCCCGCGAACATGCTCCCCGCCGTCGTCGTGGCGGTCGCCTGCGCGTTCGTCATGTAGGCCCGCGCAAGGCCCGCCTCGGGCCGCATCGGCGATGCGCCACCCCCCCGCGCGATGAATCCTCCCGCGTCTCCTCAGTCGTATGATTACGTTCTGGCTCAGGGACGAACGCGAGGAGGCGAGCCGTGCCGGACATCGACAAGATCCTCGAGCAGCTGCTCGCCGACCCGCGCCTGCGCGAGGGCCGCGCGTTCGCCTCCGCGAAGACCTACGGCGACGAGCCCATCATCCGCCGCGGCTCGCAGATGCACGGTTATGTGCCGGACCCCATAAAGCAGCTGCGCAACCTGCAGGTCACGCCGCAGGGGCGCACCTGGTCGGAGACCCGGCTCTTCTATGAGCAGGCGAGGCTCCTCGAGGACTTCGAGGACCATGCGCCGTTCTCCGGGCAGTTCGTCTCGTACTACCCGACCTACCGCTCGATGAACGACCGCCAGCTGCGCGGCTACTTCACCTGGCGCGCCGACGTGCGCCGCGGCCGGATCGAGGACGTCTCGACCTCGTTCGCCTACGTCTATATCTATGAGCTGCTCATGGGCATCGGGGTCGAGCCGGGGCGGAAGGCATTCGAGGCTCTCGAGGCCTTCTACCGGGCGTACCGCGCCTTCGACCAGGCGAGCATGGACAAAAACGTCCGCCCCTGGCTCGTGGACTACGTGGTCGACCATGGCCTCGACCCGAAGCTCGCCGCGCCCTACTCCGACGCCGCGCACGACCGCGCGATATCGCTGCTCGCGGGCATCGACCGCGCCGCGGTGCTGAGCGCCCCGCCCAAGGGCGCACGCCGCGCGCCGCTCGACTTCGGCACGCTCGGCGACGCGGCGGCGAAGCTCGTCGACGCCGCGGACACCCTGGCCACCTACCGCCTCAAGGACTCGAGGCTCTACAAAGAGGCCCCCGAGGACTTCGGCCTGGTGCTGACCGCGTTCTTCATCCGCCTCGCCCGCCATTACGCGCGCACGCACAACCAGGGCCTCGTCGAGACGCTCTTCGGCACTCGCTTCCGCATCCGCCACCTCATGTACGCGTCGGCGATCCACTACGAGCCCGCCCCGCACCCCGACTGCGTCTACGAGCTCTCGGACACCCGCAGCTACATCTGCAAAGACGGACACTGGACCTGCGACGGCTTCCACGACGGGGGCGCCCGCAGCGCCAAGCTCGGCGACCTTTGCCGCGCCGTGGACCGCCAGATGCGCGCCGCGATCGGCTTCCCCTCGCAGCTCAAGGACCACGCCGAGCCGAAGTACCTGGTAAAGATGATCGACGCCGAGATCTCCGACTACCTCGCGTACAAAGAAGCCCACAAGCCCGTCGTCGTGGACATCGACCTCTCTAAGCTCGCGGGCATCCGCGCCGCGGCGAGCGTCACGCAGGAGGCGCAGGTCTCATCGCGTTCCTCGTCGATCAGCAGC
>NZ_DAWEMK010000003.1:0-16321 GCF_052362415.1 Paratractidigestivibacter sp.
AGGCTCCCAACGGCGCCGCCAACGTCGCCGCGGGCATGGCTGCCGCCGACGCCTTCTCCGAGCGCCCTGTTTCGTCGGTGCCCGTCGGCGACCTCTCCCCGGTCGGCTTTGCCGACGCCGGGCTCGACGTGATCCCCTCGAGCTACGACTACGCCGACGCGGCACCCATGCCCGTGGCGTCCTCGACCTCCTCGACCCCCATGCCGGTGGCCGCGGCGCCCCTGGTCGACCCCTTGGCGGCGCACGCCGCCATCCCCGTGCCCATGACCCAGCGCCGTCCCGCCGCGAGCCCGCTCGTCGACCTGCGCCGCGGCGTGGGCAACGCGGCGGCCGCCAACGTCGCCGCGGGCGTCGCTGCCGGCTCCAGCGCCGGCGTCGCGGCCAGCGTTGCCGCCCAGGCGGGCGCCGCCGCGGAGGTCGCCGCCGCTGCAAGCGACCCCTTCTCCAACCCCGACCCCTACGGCGTGGGCCTCGGCGGGCCCCGGATACCTGCCGCCCCCGCGGCAACCTGCCTGCTCATCGATCGCCAGACCGGCCGCACCTTCACCGGAAGCGCCCCCTCGACCATCATCGGCCGAGAGCGCAGCCAGGCCGGCATCGTCCTGCGCGACCCCAACGTGAGCCGCCGCCACGCCGAGCTCCGCTACGACGGGCGCGACTGGCACATCGTCGACCTGCGCTCCACCAACGGCACGCTGGTCAACGACGTCGACGTCGACGAGTGCGTCCTGCGCGACGGCGACCTGCTCACGCTGGGCCTCGTGAACCTCGAGTTCAGGGAGACCAACCGATGATCGATCTCGTCCTCTTTATAGGGCGCGTCGTCCTCGTCATCGTCCTGTACCTCTTTCTCTTCGCCGTCATGCGCACCGGCGTGGGCCTCGTCCGCGGCCAGCGCCGCGATGCCGCGATCTGGTCGGTCGACGTCGAGAAGGGCACCCGCAACCTGCGCGGGCTCCACGTGGACATCCTCGGCCCCGTGATCGTGGGCCGCTCCCCCAGCTCCGACATCGTGGTCGACGAGCCCTACGTCTCGTCGTCTCACGCCCGCTTCACCCTGCAGGGCCCCGCCCTCGTCCTCGAGGACCTGGGCTCGACCAACGGCACCCTCGTCAACGGCCACCCCATCACCCAGGCGGTGACGCTGCGCGACGCCGATGAGGTGCAGGTCGGCGACACCATCATGAGGGTGAGCCGCGGATGAGCTTGGACGAGCTGAACAACACCGCAGCCCAAGAGCCCGCCAACGCGCCCGGCCGCGCCGAGATGCCCGTCGAGGGCCGCGCCGGCGCGGACGCCGTGCAGGGCACGAGCGCGTCCCTCAGCTGGGGCGCGCGTTCCGACGTGGGTCTCGTGCGCGGCCACAACGAGGACTCCTTCCTCATCCAGGCGCCCCTCTTTGCCGTGTGCGACGGCATGGGCGGGCATGCCGCGGGCGGGGTCGCGAGCGCCATCGCCGTGAGAACCATTGCCGAGAAGGCGCCCGCCGGCGCCGACGACGTGCTCCTCGGGGCCGCCGTCGAGGCCGCGAACACAGCCGTCATCCAGGGCGCCGAGGACGGCGTGGGCAAGCCCGGCATGGGCTGCACCGCCTCCTGCTGCCTTCTGGAGGAGGGCAAGATGTCCGTCGCCCACGTGGGCGATTCCCGCATCTACCTGCTGCGCCGCGGCACCATCGTCCGCGTGACGCACGACCACTCCTATGTCGAGGAGCTCGTGGACTCCGGCCAGATCACGGCCGACGAGGCCCGCACGCACCCCTCGCGCTCCATCATCACCCGCGCCCTCGGCTCGGACCCTGACATGTACGCCGACCACTTCTCACTCGAGGTGAGCAACGGCGACCGCGTCATCCTGTGCTCCGACGGGCTCTCGTCCATGATCCCCGACAGCGAGATCGAGGCACTCGCCGTCTCGAGCGCGACGCCGCAGCAGGCCGCTGACAACCTCGTCGCCGCCGCGCTCACCGCCGGCGGCCTGGACAACGTGACGGTCGTCGTGGTCGACGTCGTCGACGACGGCTCCGCCGAGAAGAACCGCCGCCGGCTCGCCAAGCGTGCCGGCTTCGTGGGCGCGCTGCTCGTCGCCCTTCTCGTCGTCACCACGGCGGTCTGCCTCGCCTTCGTCCGCGGGGAGTGGTACCTCTCGGTCAACGACGGCACCGTCGGGATCTACCGCGGCGTGAACGCGAGCGTCCTCGGCATCCCGCTCGGCAGCCTCGTCGAGACGAGCGCGATCTCCGTCAACGACCTCCCGGCCTCCGTCCAGGACCAGCTCGAGCAGGGCATCCGCGTGACGAGCGAGCAGGCGGGCCGCGATACCCTCGACGCCTACCGCGCCCAGATCGACGCGAACAAGACCGCCGCGGCCAACGTGGCCGACGAGGCGAAGTCCGAGGGCAACCCCGGCGCGCCGGTCGACGGCAGCGCCTCCCCTTCCGCGACTCAGAACGGGGGCGAATAGCATGCGCCGCAGGCATAGGACCATGACGCGCGGGGAGGCGGGCAACCGCTTCGCCGCCCAGGTCATCGAAGAGGGCCGCGGCTTCCAGCGCCGCCACACCGAGCTGTTCCTGCTCGGGCTCGCGGCCATCCCCGTGCTTCTCCTCTACTCCATGTACGTGCTCACGACGGGCAACCAGCTCGGGCTCGAGAACCTCGGAGTGCCGCTGGGGCTTCTCGGCGCCTTCGCGTGCGCCCATATGGCCATCCGCCGGCTCGCCCCGGCGGCCGACCCCGCCATCCTGCCCATCGTGTTCCTGCTCTCGGGCATCGGCATAACCTACCTCACGCGCCTGGCCCCCGAGCTGGCCGTCAACCAGGTCATCTGGCTGTTCATCTCGGTCGCCGCGATGGTGGCGGTGCTCGCCTTCGCCCGGAACTTCGAGGAGCTCGCGCGCTATAAGTACACCCTCGGCCTCGTGGGCGTGCTGCTGCTCCTTTTGCCGATGTTCATCGGCACCGAGAAGGGCGGCTCCAAGCTCTGGGTCTACATCGGCGGCTTCGGCTTCCAGCCCGGCGAGTTCGCGAAGATCCTCATCGTGCTGTTCCTGGCCTTCTACCTGGCCTCCAACCGAGAAGCGCTCTCGATCTCCATGCGCCGCGTCGGCCCCTTCACGCTGCCGCGCATGCGCATGCTGCTCCCGCTGCTGGTCACCTGGGGCATCAGCCTGCTGCTCGTCGTGTTCGAGCGCGATCTCGGCAGCGCGCTTCTGTTCTTCGTCTTCTTCGTCGTCATGCTCTACGTGTCCACGGGCCGCGTGAGCTACGTCGCGGTCTCCCTCGTCCTGCTCGCCGTGGGCGGCGTCTTCTGCTACCACGTGTTCGGGCACGTGCGCACCCGCGTGAACATCTGGCTCGACCCCTGGTCCGACGCGCAGGGCGGCGGCTACCAGATCGTGCAGTCGCTGTTCTCCATCGCCGACGGCGGGCTCGTTGGCTCGGGCATCGGCAAGGGCCTGCCCACCTTGATCCCCGTCGTCGAGTCCGACTTCATCTTCAGCGCCATCGCCGAGGAGAGCGGCCTTCTGGGCGCCTCGGCGGTCCTCATCCTTTACCTGCTGCTCTGCGTCCGTGGCTTCGCGACCGCGGCGCGCGCCAAGTCCGACTCCGCGGCCTTCGCGGCCGTGGGCCTCACGAGCGCGCTCGCCTTCCAGGCCTTCCTCATCGTCGGCGGCGTGACCAAGCTCTTGCCGCTGACCGGCGTGACCCTGCCCTTCATGAGCCAGGGCGGCACTTCCCTGCTGGCGAGCTTCATCGTGGTCGGCCTCTTGCTGCGCGCCGGCGACGACGCCACGGGCCACGGCGAGGAGCTCGCCTCCGCCCAGGCGACGGGCAGCGCGCTTCTGGGCACCCAGAGCAACGAGAAGCTCGTGGGCGCCGCCGGCGAGGCCGTACGCGGCGTCGTGCACGGCAGCCACGCACGCGGCAGCTTCAAGGTGCAGTCCGCCGAGTCCGGCGTCCTCGGCCGCGTGGCCCTGGGCAAGCGCCTGACCGCGCTGGTCAGCGTGTTCTCTCTCCTCTTTGCCGCGCTCATCGCCAACCTCACCTACCTGCAGCAGGTCGACGCGCAGAACATCCAGTCGATGTCCAACAACAACCACACCATCGCGAAGACCGCCTACGTCCAGCGCGGCGCCATTGTAACCTCCGACGGCGTCACTCTTGCCGAGAGCATCCAGCAGGCAGACGGCACCTACCTGCGCAGCTACCCGCTGGGCTCGCTCGCCTCGCACACCGTGGGCTACATCTCGAACCAGTTCGGAGCCACCGGCGTCGAGTCCACCATGAACGAGACCTTAACCGGGCACGCAGACTACTCCGACTGGCGAAGCGCCCTCTACTCGCTCGCCGGCGTCCAGGTCTCCGGCGCGACGGTGAGCCTCACCCTGAACTCGCAGATCCAGAAGGCCGCCGAGGCGGCGCTCGACGGGTACACGGGCTCCATCGTCGTCCTCAACCCCAAGACCGGCGCCGTCCTGGCCAAGGCCTCCGCCCCCACCTACAGCAACGACCAGCTGAGCGACGTCATGGCGGCCGGCGGCACCCAGATGCTCGACCGTGCGACCCAGGCGCTCTACACGCCGGGATCCACCTTCAAGGCGGTCACGCTTGCGGCGGCCCTTGACTCTGGCCAGGCCCACCTCGACGACCAGATCAACGCGCCCGCGTCCATCGAGATCGGCAACGCCCAGGTCACGAACTTCCGCAACAACGACTACGGCACCATAAGCCTCAAGGACGCCCTCGCGGTCTCCTCCAACACCGCGCTCGCGCAGGTCGGCCAAAAGCTCGGGGCCGATAAGCTCGTGAGCTACGCCGACGCCTTCGGCTTCGGCCGCGAGCTCGGGCTTGACTTCTCGTGCCGCTCCTCGCTCATGCCCAACCCCTCCGAGATGACGGAGTGGGAGACCGCCTGGGCGGCATGCGGGCAGCCCGTCGGCGAGCACGCGAGCCCCGCGGGCCCGCAGGTGACCGTGATGCAGAACGCCGTGGTCGCCGCGGCCATAGCCAACGGCGGAGTCGCCATGAACCCCTATGTGGTCGACCACGTGCTCTCGCCCGAGGGAGCGACCGTCTCGACCACGAGCCCCAAGTCGCTCGGCCAGGCCGTGGGCGCCGACGCCGCCTCGAAGACCAAAGAGGCCATGCTCGCCTGCGTGGAGCAGGGCTCGGGCATGGGCGCCCAGGTCTCCGGCACGCGCGTCGCGGGCAAGACCGGCACCGCCGAGGTCGGCGGAAACAACGTGAACTCGCTCTTCATCGGCTTCGCGCCGTACGACAACCCGACGCTCGCCGTATCGGTCTGCGTCGAGGGCAACGGCTCGAACGTCGAGGGGCTCGCGGCCTCGCTGGCCGGCAAGGTCATCGCTTCGACCCTCAGCATACAAGCGGCAGGAGCTGGTGCCTGATGGTGATCAAACGACCCGAGGCAACCGGCACGGCGCGGAAGCGACGCGCCACGCCACAGGCGACGAGAGAACGAACCATAAACGCAGCAACAGGAGTTTTTACGCGCGGGAGCATCCGCGAGCGGGATAGGAGAGAAGATGCCAGGTAAGGTTCTCGGCGGGCGTTACGAGGTCCAGGACAGGATCGGCACGGGAGGCATGGCCACGGTGTTCCGCGGCCGCGACTCGGTGCTCGGACGCACCGTCGCCATAAAGACGATGCTGCCGCAGTACGCGGCGGACCCCTCCTTCGCCGCCCGCTTCAAGCAGGAGGCGCAGGCCGCGGCCGCTCTCCAGAGCCCCTACATCGTGAGCGTCTACGACTGGGGCAAGGACGGCGACACCTACTACATCATCATGGAGTACCTGCGCGGCACCGACCTCAAGAGCGGCATCCGCAAGCACGGAGCCCTCGACTGCAAGAAGGTCGCCCAGATCGGCAGCCAGATCGCCCAGGCCCTCAGCGTCGCGCACAAGCACGACATCATCCACCGCGACATCAAGCCGCAGAACATCATGGTGCAGCCCGACGGCAACATCAAGGTGATGGACTTCGGCATCGCGCGCGCAAAGAACAGCCACCTCACCCAGGACAACTCCGTCCTCGGCACCGCCCACTACGTCAGCCCCGAGCAGACGCAGGGCAAGGAGCTCGGCCCCACGACCGACATCTACTCCCTCGGCATCGTCATGTACGAGTCCGCCACAGGCCAGGTTCCCTTCCAGGGCGACGACGCGATCACGGTCGCCCTCAAGCAGGTCAACGAGCAGCCCAAGCCGCCCTCGCAGCTCAACCCCAACGTCGACCCCTCGCTCGAGGCCATCATCCTCAAGTGCATGCAGAAGGACCCGGCCGCGCGCTTCCAGACGGCCGACGAGCTCAACCGCGCGCTTCGCGACTACCTCGCAGGGCGCCTCTCGGCCGTCGCCGGCGCGACCGCCGCGATGACCGCCCCTCTGGGCGCCGCCGTGACCAATAAGCTCGAGCCCGGCCAGGGCGCGACCGCCGTGGGCCCGCGCATCCAGCGCGAGAACCGCTACCGTCCACAGACGGCGACCGAGCAGGCCGCCGAGCAGGAGGCCGAGCGCGAGAAGAAGCACAGCCGCAACAAGAAGATCGGCATCGCCGCTGCGGTGATCGCCGTCATCGCCGCCATCGGCGTCGCGTTCGCGCTCCTCAACTCCGGAACGAAGAATTACCCGATCCCCAACCTGAGCGGCCTCACCAAGGACCAGGCCATCGCGGCGATCGAGAAGGACGGCCACTTCACCTACAAGATCTCCGAGCAGTACGACTCGAACATCCAGGAGGGCTATGTCGTCGACCAGAACCCCAACCAGGGGCGCGAGTTCCCTGAGGGTACCGTGATCAACTTCACGATCTCGAAGGGCCCCGAGCCCGCGGCGACGGTGACGGTCCCCGACCTCACGGGCAAGACCCCCGAGGAGGCCGAGGCAGCGCTCGCTCAGGTCAAGCTCACCGGCAAGAGCGGCAACTCCGAGCCGAGCGACACCATCGAGGTCGGCCACGTCTGCCGCCAGAGCGTCGACGCCGGCAAGACCGCCAAGGCCGGCGACACCATCACGTATTACCTCTCGGCAGGCCCCAACGAAATCGAGGTCCCCAACGTCTCGGGCTACTCCGAGAACAACGCCAAGTCCGCCCTCAAGGACGCGGGCTTCACCGACGTCAAGGTCGTCTACGACAACTCCGACTCCGTGAGCTCCGGCACCGTCGCCCGCACGAACCCCTCGGCCGGTTCCAAGGCCAAGGCCACCGACACCATCACCGTGACGGTGTCCAGTGGCCCCGCGGACAAGCGCGTCGACGTCCCCTACGTCGTCGGCGAGTCCTACAGCGAGGCCAAGTACGACCTCGCGAACGCCGGCTTCAACGTGGCGCTCGCGGACGGCTGCAGCGCGAACGGCACGGTGACCTACCAATCCGTGACCAACAAGGCCGAGAAGGGCACCACGATTACCCTGACCACCAAGACCCAGAGCTCCGGCGGCAATTCGGGCAACAACAGCGGCAGCAGCAACGGCGACTCCGACAACAGCGGCAACGGCAGCAACGCGGGCACCGACACCAACGGAGGCTCCACCACGGGGACCGAGACGGGTCAGTAGCCTTACTGCGGCAAACTATTTGGACGCAAAAAACGGGCGCGGAGCCGGCGAGTCAAACCGGTTCCGCGCCCGTTTTCTGTCAGTAGTTGGCGAGGACGGTTTAGGCGACGTGCTTCTCCGCAAAGGCGAGGACGGCCGAGAAGTACGCATCGGGGTCCGCGAGAGCGGCGCAGCAGTGGCCGGCGCCGGGGACCTTGAGCATCTCGTGCTCGCATGCGGCCGCCTCCGACAGGCGACGGACGCTGTAGGGCGGGACCGCGACGTCATCGGCTCCATGAATGTAGAGGCTCGGCACGCGCGAGCCCTTGGCGGCCTGCTCGGCGCTCGCGTCCGCGAGGTCGAGACCCGAGGCGCCGCCACGGACCACGAGCCGGGCGATGTCGAGCACCGGATGCGGGGAGATCGACCTCCCGTTGACGCCCTTGCCCAGCAGATAGATCGCCTCGTTCCACAGATCGGCGTACGCAGAGTCGCTCACGACGGCCTTGACCTGGGCAGGCAGGTCCTGTTCCGCGGAGGCCTCGACCGCGGCGGCTGCGCCCATCGACTGACCCATGAGCACGATCCGCGCATCGGAATCGCGCTCGGCGATCAACCGGCACCACTCAACGAGGTCGCGCCGCTCGATGTGGCCGTAGCCCATCGCCACGCCGCCGCTCTCGCCCTGCGCGCGCATGTCGACGAGCAGCAGGTTGTACCCCGCCCGCGCGAAGCGGCTCGCCACCACAAGCCCGCTCTTCCACGTCCCGCCGAGGCCGGGGGCATAGACGAGCCACTTGTTCGAGGGCGCCCCGCACAGGAGCTCATGCCCCACAAGTCGGCATCCGTCGGACGCGCGCAAATCGACGGCCTCGAACGAGGCGCGCGCGAACCCGAACCAGCTCTTGGTCGTCTCGAGCTCGCGGGCGCGCTTTTGCGACGCGTCGTCGAGCTCGGCCCGGGTCAGCTCCTTGCTCTCGATCTGCCAGAAGCGATCGGCCTGCTCCCCGAACACGTCGGGCGCGACCTTCGGCGCGAGCGAGACCTCGCCCGAGTCGATCTGCTTGCCGAGCTTCACGCCCTGCACGGCGATGGCGACTGCGGGCACAACGCCGAATACGATGAGGCCAATTCCGACGAGCAGGTGCTCGGGACCGGACACGATGCAGAACACGCCGGCGGCGACGAGGCACGCGACGAAGCCGGCGAGCGAGCCGAACGCGCTGTAGCTGGGCTTCTCGACCGGAAGCACGTCGGCATTGACCACGCGGTCCTCATAGAGCTTCGAGCTCTTCTCCTTCGGCGTCCTGCCAAAGGGCTTACCGATCTTCATCCTATGACCTCCAGTATGTTTTAGCTGCGGTTTATTTGAACCAAGTATAAGGGACGGGCACCCGCGCGAGCAGGCGCCCGTCCCCAAGGGAGGCGATAATTCCCGTGAGCGTTACTCCACGAGCTTGCCGGCCATATACGTCGCCTCGAGGTTCAGCTCGGCATCGAGGACGATGAAGTCGGCGTCTCGCCCGGGCAGGATGGAGCCGCAGGAGCCGGCGATGCCCGCGGAGCGCGCGGGGACCTCGGTGGCCATGCGGAGCGCCTGCTCGGCGGTCACGACCTGCCAGTCATAGACGTTCTTGACGATCTGGGCGAGCGTGGCGATGGAGCCGGCAAGGCTGCTGCCGTCGCGCAGGTAACATGCGCCGTCGCGCATGACGACGGGCAGGCCGCCGCTCATGTACTCGCCCTCGGGCATGCCGCCGGGCCCCAGGCAGTCGGTGATGAGAACCACATGGTCCCAGCCCTTTGCGTTGACCACGGCCTTGATCGCCGCGGGGACCACGTGGTGGCCGTCGCAGATGATCTCGGCGTAGGTCTCGGGCGTCGTCATCGCGCAGCCGACGATGCCGGGCTCGCGGTGGTGCAGGCCGCGCATGCCGTTGTAGGTGTGCACGAAGCAGGTGGCGCCCGCGTTCACCGCGGCCAGGGCCTCGTCGTAGGTCGCGTCGGAGTGCCCGATGCTCGTCACGACGCCCTCGGAGGCGAGCTTGGCGCAGTACTCGGCCGCGCCGTCGCGCTCGGCGGCCAAGGCGCTCTTGCGGATGCGCCCGCCCGCGGCCTCCTGCCACGATGCGAAGTCCTCATAGGAAGGGTCCACGAGGTACGCGGGGTTCTGCGCACCCACGTGCTTCGACGTAAAGAAGGGCCCCTCGAGGTAGATGCCCTGGATATGGGCACCGACGAAGGAGTCGTCGCGTTTCTCGTCGGCGGCGGCGATGGCGGCGCACGCCTCGCGGATGTGCTCGGAGGACTCGGTGAAGGTCGTCGGCAACCAGCTCGTGGTGCCGCGACGGGCGAGCTCCGCGCTCGAGGCGTTGATGCCGTCGGCGTCGCAGTCCGTCGTCGCGTGGTTATAGAAGCCGTGGATGTGCGTGTCCACGAGGCCGGGCGCGATCCAGTTGCCCGACTCGTCGACCACCGGCAGGTCCTCGGGGACCTCGGCCGACCACATCCCGAACTTCCCGTCCTCGATGGTCAGGTACCCGCCGGCCATGACGGCGCCGGGAAGAAGGAACTTCGAGGCCTTGATGGCGTACTTGCTCATCACGCGCTCCTTAGGCAGTAAACGGGTGAATGGTCACGCCCTTGACGACGCGGTTGACGGTGCCGGTGGGGCTGGGGGTGTCGGGGGTGTTGCCCACGCGCACGGAGTTCAGCAGGCTCACCGTCTGGGCGAACATGATGAACGGGAGCGCGAGGTAGCCCTCGGGCAGCTCGGGGTAGCCCTTGAAGGTGAAGGAGTCGCCCTCGTAGATCTCGCCGCAGTCCTGCTGCACGGCGATGGTGCGCGCGGCGATGCCGTCGCCGCCGATCTCGCGCAGGATGTCGAGGTCGTACTGACGGGTGTACTCGTCGTTGTTGACGTAGACGAAGACAAGGGTCTTGTCGTCGACGAAGGACTTCGGCCCGTGACGGTAGCCCATCGAGGTGTCGAAGGAGGTGGCGACGAGGCCGTGGGCGAGCTCGAGGATCTTGAGCTGGGACTCCTGGGCAAGCCCGCCGAAAGAGCCCGAGCCGAGGTAGGTCACGCGGTTGAAGTCGCCCGCGAGGTAGTCGGCGGCTTCCTGCTCGCGCTCGACGACCTCCTCGCCCATCTTCGCGATCTGCTCGACCCAAGCAGCCTTCTGCTCGAGGCTGGACTCGTCGAAGATCAGGGTCGAGATGAGCGTCATGCAGCTGTAGCTGCCGGTCATCGCGAAGCCCTTGTCGTTGGCGCGCGGGATCAGGATGGTGTAGGAGTCGGGGTCGTTCTCGGCCTCGACGGCGAGGGTGCCCTCAGGCGCGCAGGTGATGTTGAGGAACTTGACGTTCTTCACGAACTTGCGGGCGATCTGCACGGCGGCAAGGGACTCGGGGCTGTTGCCGGAGCGGGCGAACGACACCAGGACCGTGGGCTCCTCGGGGTCGAGGAAATCGCGCGGCGCGCTCACGATGTCGGTCGAGGCGACGGGCTTGAAGTCATAGAGGGCTGTGTTGCCGGCGTGGCGCAGGTAGGGGGCGCAGGTGTCGCCGACGTAGTCGGAGGTGCCGGCGCCGGTGAAGACGATGGAAAGACGCCCCTCGCCCATCGCGCGGGCCTCGGCGAGGAACTTCTCGACTCCCCCGAGGTTCTTCTTGTAGATGTTGAACGCATCGCGCCAGAGCTCGGGCTGCTGGGCGATCTCGGCGGTGGTGATCTGGGCACCCATCTTGGTGAGCTCCGCCACATCGAACTTGAACATACGTGCAACTCCTTCCTGCCGGCCCGCGGGCACGGCATCGCCAAACGCTAATTGCGTGTGTGGACGATCTTGTACTCGAACATATCGGCGCGCGCGACTGATCGCGTGTACTCGATGACGATGTTTTTGCTGTTGTAGGTCGTGCGCACCAGGTGCAGCACCGGCGCGCCCCCCTCGATCTGCAGGAGCTTGGCCTCGTCGGCGCGGGCCGCGCGGGCGCCGAAGGCCTCCTCCGCGGTCTTGATCTTTATCCGGTAGTCCTGCTCGACGATCTCGTAGAGCGGCTTTGACTCGACCATCTTTTGCGTGAGCCCGGCAAAGAGGCGCGCAGGCATGTAGGTGCGCTCAAGCATCATGGGGACGTCGTCGGCCCAGCGCAGGCGCCTCATGCGGTAGACCCCCTCCCCCAGGTGGAGGTCCATGTGCTCGGCGACGAACCGCGACGCCTCGCGCATCTCGAAGTCGACGACCTCCGTGCGCGGAACGCGGCCGAGCGAGCGCATCTGGTCGGTGAAGCTGTAGGCGCCCATGAGGTCGGTCGTGTCGCGCGAGACGCTCGAGACGAACGTGCCCTTCCCGTGCCTGCGCGTGACGAGCCCGAGCTCCTCGAGCTCGGACATGGCCAAGCGAACCGTCGTGCGCGAGAGCCCGTAGGTCTCGGCGAGGTCGCGCTCGGAGGGCAGCGCGTCGCCGGGCTGCATCTCGTTCTGGATTTTTTCGCTCAAGAGGTCAACCAGCTGGTCGTACAGTGGTTGCTTGCGTGCCGCCGCGGCCACGGCGCCCCCCCTTCACTCGGTCTCGTTCGGATATACCCAGGCCATGCCCCGCGGACGCCGCCGAGGCGGACGCCGTGGAACCTGGCCCAACCATACCGCAAATTGGTACCTACCACTTACTCGAAAAAGAGAGGCGCGCGGGGACGTTCCCGCGCGCCTCCCCATCGGAAGGCTACTCGCTACGCCCAGATTCCAAAGAATCCGCCAACGATGCCGAGGACGAGCATAAGGACGATGCCCTTCATCGGGGTGAAGTTGTGCTTGGCGAAGAGGTAGTAGAGGAGCATGACCAGCGCGAGCGGGATGAGCTTCGGGCAGATCGAGTCGAGGATGGAGGCGAAGTCGACCGTGACGGGGGTCTCCACCATCTCCATGTAGGTGACCTCGCTCATGCCGTTGCCGAGATCGGTGGCACCGGCGGTGATCTTGGCGCCGGAGGCGTCGACGGTGGTCAGGGCCTCGCCGTCAGCGTCGACCATACCAGCGGTGGTGGTGCCGTCGTCGCTCTTGGAGATGACCTCGAACTTCGAGACCTCGTCGTTGGAGACGGTGGCGGTGTGGGCCACATAGGACTCGGAGGAGCCGTTCGGGATTGTCAGCGCGATCTGGGTGCCGCCCATGGTGACGGTCAGGCAGCCGACGACGAAGACGCCGAGGATGGAGGCCGCGCGGGTGAACGCCTTCATGTTGTCCATGAGGGCGTCGATGGCCTGGGTGCCCATCTTGTAGGACCAGTTCATCAGGCCGAAGCGGATGGCGAACTGGATAATGTTGAAGATGAGCAGGAAGACGATCGGGCCGGCGATGTTACCGGCGATGGCCATCTGGGAGGTGATGCCCGCGAGGATCGGCACGAGGGTCATCCAGAAGAGGGCGTCGCCGATGCCGCCGAGCGGGCCCATGAGGGAGACGCGGACGGCGCGGATGGTCGGGATGTCGGCCTTCTTCTGCTCCAGGGACAGGCAGATGCCCATGGCGAAGGTGACCAGGAACGGGTGGATGTTGAAGAACTCCATGTTGTGGGTCATGGAAGCCGCAAGGTCGTCCTTGTCGGTGTGGATCTTCTCGAGGCCCGGGAGGATGCCGTACAGCCAGCCGGCCGCCTGCATGCGCTCGTAGTTGAAGGACGCCTGCAGGAAGCAGGAGCGCCAAGCCATCTTGTTAAGGGTCTTCTGATCGAGATCAGGAGCAGGCGTGAGGTTCTTGTAGGTAGTGACATTAGATGCCATCCTCCTCACCTCCGTCCGTGGTAGCAACGGCACCCTTCAGCTCGGTCTGCTGCTGGAAGTCCCAGAAAGCGATGCCGAAGCCGATGAAGGCCAGAATGAGCAGTGCGGGGGTGGCCAGCGCCGGGATGTTGGCGACGACCAGGGCAAGGCCGAAGCCCATGAAGTAGAAGCCCCACATATCGCGGGTCATCATGAACTTGAGCAGGATGGCGAAGCCGACGAAGCGCATCATGCCACCGGCGGCAGACAGGCCCGCGGACAGCCACTTGGGGATCGCGTCGACAACGGCCTGGCCCATGGTGGCGCCACCGATGAAGAACAGGGTGACGACGACGCCGAAGATGAGGCCGAGCAGGCACATAGCGAGGTAGTTGATGTGCTCGATGCCCTTGGGGTTGGCCTCAGCCGCGTACTGGTCGCACTTGGACATAAGCGGGGACATGATGGTGAAGATGAGCGTCACGCCGTACTGGCCCAGGAGCGAGAACGGGATGGCCATCGCGACGGCCGCGTTCGGGTCCAGATCCAGAGAGATCGCGAGCGTCGCAGCCATGATGCCGCCGACGACGGCGTTGGGGGGCTGGGCACCTCCGATCGGCATGTTACCGATGGTCATCAGCTGGTAGGTGCCGCCGACGATGAGGCCGGTCTGGACATCGCCCAGGATGAGGCCGATCACCATGCCAGTGACGATCGGCTGATACAGAGACTCGAGGAAGCTGAACTGGTCGATAGCCGCGATGAACGTGACGATGAAGACCAGGGCCACCTGAATGACTGAGTATTCCATCTTTGCTCCTCCTTTCCTTTTTGTCTTCCCCCTCCCCGGGGGACCAATTGACTATGTTCCTGCGCCGAGCGGCGCCTAGAACCGAGCTTAGGGACGCGCGGTGCTCTTACGAGAAGAGTTTGTCGGTGTTCTCGACGGGCGTGGACGGGACACGCTGAATGGAGAGCTCGACGCCGTGCTCCTGGAGCTTCTTGAACGCGGCGACGTCTGCGTCGTCGACGGCGACGGAGGTCGCGACCTGGCGCTTGCCGTCGGCCATGTGCATGTTGCCGATGTTGAGCTTCTTGATGGGCACGCCGCCCTCGACGAGGCGAAGGGCGTCCTCGGGGTTCTCGACGACGATGAAGATGTGCTGGCGCGGCGCGGCCTTGAAGATCACGTCGATCGTCTTCTGGATCGAGAAGTAACGGGTGGCGACGCCCTGGGGGGCGGCCATGTTCATGAGGTTCTGGCGCATCTTGTTGCCGGCGACCTCGTCGTTGGCGACGAGGATGAGGTTCGCGCCGACGGTGGAGGTCCACTGGGTTGCGACCTGGCCGTGGATGAGGCGGTTGTCGATGCGGACGAGGACGATGTTGGGCTCTGCCATGATGGCTTCCTCTCTACTTGCTCCCGCGGGAGCGCTCAGTACCTGCTTGCGGCGACGTTGCTACTTGTCCAGGATCTCTTGGACGGCGTAGCGAGAAACCTCGATGACGGCCCCGGACTTGACCTCGATGTCGCAGGTCTCCTTGCCGACGCGGACGAGCTTGCCGATGAGGCCGCTCGCGAAGGCGACCTTCTTTCCGGGGGCGAGCTCGGTGTGGACGTCCTTGTAGTAGTCCTTCTGCTTGCTCATGCGGCGGTAGTTGACGATCGAGAAGATCACGCCGATGACGGCGAGGAACACAAGGAAGACGATGGAGGACGCGAGGATGTTCTCCATGAAGTTCGCGGGCATTACAGACCATCCTCCTCACCGAACGGGTCGTCGTCGGAGTCGTCGGCGACCTCGAGCTTCTTGTGGTCGACGCCCATCTTTCCGGCGGCGAGGGCGCACTCGACAAGCTCGTCGACGGTGGAGTCGGGCATGCGGGTCGAGAGGGTCTCGAGGAGCATGGGCAGGTTGGTGCCGGTGACGACCTCGACGCCGGGGGTGGCGGCCGCGGCCATCATGGCCTGGTTGAAGGGCGTGCCGCCCATGAGGTCGCAGAAAACGATGACGCCGTCGCAGGTGGCGGACATCTCGGAGATCGCCGCGGCAAGCTTGTCGCCGAAGGTGGCCGCCTCGTCCTCGTGGAACGACACGGACCGGAAGGACTCCTGCGGGCCGCCCACCATCTCGAGCGCGCCGCCGACGCCCTCGGCGAAGGTTCCGTGTCCAGTGAGGATGCAACCGACCATGTGTGCTTCTCCTTAAATGTCGGGCCCTTCCCGAGCCTGCGTCCGCTTGCTGAGAAGAACCCTACGAGTCTTGAATTTCGTATTAATGCCGCGTTTATTGCTCTATGCTGCCGTCCGGTTAACTGGTTGTAACCATCGGCGAGTAAGGCCACTATAGCTGGATTTGCTACAGGTTTCCTTCACACCTTCCACAAACGGCAAAAATGACCGCTGACCGATGCATTTACTACCGTTCACGGTGTTTTGTGCCTTTTACCTGCATGTTCTCATTGTGTTACACATAAAAACATGTGCTGTTTATCTCAAGATAGCTAAGTAGATTACTTTCTTTTACTTTGCATTTGATGAAGATGAGCCCTGCTTTTGTGGTCCTAATGGTTGATACCAATTCGGCCTCAACCTATCCAATCAGGGGTTCTTCAAAAGCTGGAATCCATCTCACATGGGTGCACGAGGTCGTCTGAACAACGAGTCCGCCGCTTCGTTTCTAGCCAAACGAAAGATATCGAAAGCGGGCAAGAAAAAACGCCGTCCCGAACGTTTTTCGCGCACGGGACGGCGGTAAGCGGGCATCGAGAGAGGAAGCAGGCTGACGGCGGGGGCCGGCTGGCGCGGCGGGGCAGGCAAAGCCATGCTCGCCTACGCGAGCAGCAGCTCGCAGGAGGTCTCCTCCAGGTCGGCGGCGACCTTGCCGTCCGGGTCCTTCTCCATGACCACCGCGTCGGCGGCGTCGAGCCTGCCAAACCACATGAGGCCGCGCGCCCCCACCTTGCTGGAGTCCATGAGCACGTAGGTGGCGTGCGCAC
>NZ_DAWEMK010000003.1:16331-28092 GCF_052362415.1 Paratractidigestivibacter sp.
GCGCACAGCCGAGGAAGGCCCGCTTGAGCTCTGCCATCTCTTGGTTGTTGGTCATGAGGCCCCGGCCCGGGGCGTAGGCGGTCGGCGTGACGAACGCCTTGTCCGGGCGCAGCAGCTCGAGCGAGCGCAGGGCGATGGGCCCGTCGGTGTAGCGGTGGCCCTTTCGCAGGGTCCCGCCGAGCATGATCACGTCGAGCGCGGGCATCGAACGGTCCACGAAGTCGGCGACGGTGAAGTCGTCCGTGACCACCGTGACGGACGCTCTCCCCGCGAGCGCGCGCACGAACTCGAGCGACGTCGTCCCCGAGTCCACCAATATAGAGTCGCCGTCCGCCACGAGCACCGCCGCGCGGCGGGCGATGGCGCGCTTGGCCTCAACGTTCACGTTGACGCGCTTGTCCTGCACCGACACCGTGAGGGTCCGCGAGAGCGAGGTCGCCCCGCCGCGGGTGCGCCTCAGCTTGCCGTCGCGCTCCAGGGCATCGAGGTCGGCGCGCGCCGTCACGCGCGAGACGCCGAAGGCCTCGGCGAGCTGCCCCACCTGCACGGAAGCATCTCTTTCCAGCATGGAGAGAATGGCTACGCGGCGTTCCTCTGACGACATCTGTGGCATACAGGGCCTCTCGTCGAACCGATTGTGGAGGGGATGTGTTTTCCTTTACTTGCGTTAGAAGCAAGTTAGCACATTTCTTTTTCTTTCGTATGGCAACGGGAATATTTGGCGGCGGCGGTTTTCCTCCCCGGAGGCGACCGAGGCGGCGCGCGCCTTCTGCGTTTGCTTTCGCCTCGCCCGCCGAAGACCGCGCCCACGGGCAAGCTTCCCCGCATCTGACCTGCGCGAAGGGCAATACAATGACCCCACGTTCAATCGGTGCCGGGACGCCCGGCAGGCGAAAGGAGAACCATATGCTCGTCACCACCAAGGAGATGCTGCTCGACGCCCAGGCCGGGCACTACGCGGTCGGCGCCTTCAACGTCGAGAGCCTCGAGTTCGTCATGGCCGTCATCAAGGCCGCCGAGGACAAGAAGTCCCCCGTCATCATGCAGACCACCCCGGGCACCGTGAAATACGCCAACCTCGACTACTTCGCCGCCATGTGCAAGGTCGCCGCCGACGCCGCCAAGGTTCCCGTGGCCATCCACCTCGACCACGGCGACGGCTTCGACCGCTGCATCCAGGCCATGCACGCCGGCTACACCTCCGTCATGATCGACGGCTCCCACGTCCCCTTCGAGGACAACATCGCTCTGACCGCCTCCGTGACCAAGGTCGCCGGCCCCATCGGCATCCCCGTCGAGGCCGAGCTCGGCAAGGTCGGCGGCAAGGAGGACGACGGCCCTGCCGTCGAGGGCGAGAACCCCTACACCGACCCTGACCAGGCCGAGGAGTTCGTGGCCCGCACCAACTGCACCTCGCTCGCCGTCGGCGTCGGCACCGCGCACGGCGTCTACAAGGGCACCCCGCACATCGAGCAGGGCGTCCTCAAGGAGATCCGTTCCCGCCTCGAGATCCCGCTGGTGCTCCACGGCACCTCCGGCGTGCCCGACGACCAGGTCGCCGAGGCCATCCGCAACGGCATCTGCAAGGTGAACTACGCCACCGAGCTGCGCCAGGCCTTCACCCGCGGCTTCATGGGCTACATGGCCGACAACCCCAACTGCTTCGATCCCAAGAAGCCCAATAAGCCGGGCATGCAGGAGATCTACGACGTCGTGGCCTCCCACATGGACAACCTCGGCTCCACCAACAAGGCCTAGGTGCCGGGCATGATCCTCACCGTCACCATGAACCCGTCGATCGACACGGCCTACCCGCTCGCGGGGCCGCTCAAGGTCGACGACGTGAACCGCGTCGAGCCCATCAAGACCGCCGGCGGTAAGGGGCTCAACGTCTCGCGCGTGCTCGGGCAGCTCGGCGACGACGTGCTCGCCACGGGCCTCCTCGGCGGGCGGATGGGCGACTTTATCGCCGATCGCCTGGACGAGGCCGGGGTCGCCCACGACTTCGCGCGCATCGCCGGCGAGAGCCGCGTCTGCATCGCGGTCCTCCATGAGGGCAACCAGACCGAGTTTCTCGAGGCGGGGCCCGAGGTGGGCGCCGACGAGCTCGCCGGCTTCGAGGCCAAGTTCCGCGAGCTCGCCGCCCGTGCCGACGTCGTCACGATGTCGGGTAGCCTGCCGCGCGGGGTCGACGCGGGATACTACGCCATGCTCACGGGCATCGCCGCGGGCGCGGGCGCGAAGGTTCTCCTGGACACCTCGGGGGCCTCCCTCGAGGCCGCGCTCGGCGCAAAGCGCAAACCCTACCTCGTGAAGCCCAACCTCAGCGAGCTCGGGGCGCTCCTCGGCCGCGAGCTGTCCGCCGGCGACCTCGGCGAGGTCCGCGCCGCCGTCGAGGGAGACGAGCGCTTCCGCGGCGTCGAGTGGGTCGTCGTCTCGATGGGCGCCGCCGGCTCCGTCGCCTTCAGCGGCGGCCGCGCCTGGCGCGCCCGCGCGCCGCGCATCGAGTGCATGAACGCGACCGGCTCGGGCGACTCCACGGTCGCCGGCTTCGCCCACGGCATCGCCGCCGGCGCCGAGCCTGCCGAGGTCCTGCGTCTCGGAAACGCCTGCGGCACCTTGAACGCCATGGATCCCGCCACGGGACACCTCCCCATGAAGCGCTGGGACGACATCTACGGGGCCGTCGAGGTCACGGAGCTCTAGTCCTTTGCTCACCGCATAAAGCGGGCGGGCGCCCATCGCCAGTAAAACCGGAGATGGGTGCCCGCTTTTTTATTGCGCCGTTTATCAGGGCTTTTATCGCAAGGTTACGCCTCGACCGCCGGCCACGCCCTACACACAGCACTCGACCACGCGCGCGGGTGTGGACTCGGCGATGGCTCCGCCGGGGTCGCGGTCGATGAAGACCATGTCGACGTCGCCCGGCTTCGCGAAGCGCGTGTACGAGCGGCCGTCGCAGATCTTCGACGAGTCCATGAGGACGACCTTGGTGCGCGCATGGGCGAGGAAGACCTTCTTTGCCTCGCTGACCGCGGCCAGGTCGGTCAGAAATCCGAACCCGGGGTCGTAGCCGTCTGCGCCGATGAACACCTTGTCGAAGAGGATGTCCGAGAGGCTCGAGGCGAGCAGGTGCCCGTAGAAGAACCCGTGCTCGCGCGAGAGCGTGCCGCCCGTGCCCGCGAGCCTGAGGTTGCCGAACTCCTTGCTGCCGCGGTCGAGGATGGCCCAGTCGTTGGTGACGACGGTGATGTCGGAGCTCTCGGGGCGAGACGCCAGGGCGCGGACGAGCTCGAACGTGGTGGAGCCGCTGCCCACGAGGATCGTCTCGTGGTCGGACACGAGCCCCGCGGCTTCGGAGGCGATGGCGCGCTTCTCGCGCACATGGCCGCGGGAGCGCTCGTTTGTGCTGATGAACGCGTAGTCAGAGACGATCACCGCGCCGCCGTGGACGCGGCGGAGGAGCCCCCGGGCGGCGAGGGCATCGAAGTCCCCGCGCACCGTGACGGTCGAGACCCCGAGCTCGCGGGCCATGTCCGAGATGAGGATCGGCGAGCTCGACTGCAGCATCTCGACGATGCGGCGACGGCGCTCGGCGGCGAGCATCTTCGCGGGGCGTTCCTGGGCCATGCTCGCTCGTCTCCCCTTTTTAGGCTTGTTTCGACTGCTCCGGCGCGCGGCGCGTCTCTTTGTATTGTGGCCTTTCGGTTCCTTGCGTTTGCCTTCGCTTCGGCAAGCGGCGTGCGAAATCAACGCCGAGGGATATTTACAAAAAAGCAGGCCAGTCGCATGAAGCGGCTGGCCTGCGTACGATCATGGTGCCCCCGGGCCGATTCGAACGGCCGACACCCGCTTTAGGAGAGCGGTGCTCTATCCCCTGAGCTACGAAGGCATGGAAGACGATTCTAGCACGATAAGCGCGACGGCGCGGGTTACTTGCCCTTCACGGCCTTGCCCTCGGCCTTCTGCGCCTCCGCCTTGGCGGCTGCGCGGGCGGCCTTCTCGTCCTCGGAAGCGATGTAGTCGGCAACGCGCTTGTCGTTCATGCTCTGCAGGCGCCTCTCGGCGGCCTTGCGGAACGGGCGGCGCTTGCGGAAGTCATAGATGAACGCGGCGATGATGAAGCCGTACGCGAGCACCAGCGTGACGATCGCGGCGATGCCCTGGGCAGTCGTGTACTCCTTGGACTCCGTCGGGAAGACGTACGCGAGCAGAAGCGAGATCACCGTCATGCCAAAGCCGACGCCCAGCAGGATCCACCAGGTCTTGTCGGTCTTCTTGTAGGCGTCGTCGCTCTTGAGGATGTAGTCGTACGCCTGGTTACGGGCGTCCTCGAGACGGCGCTCCTCGGCCTTGGCGGCCTTCTTTTCTTCCTTGGTCATGAGGGCCGGGCTCTTCTTCGAGCGCTCGCCCTCCACGCGCACGGACGACGCGGCCTCGCGCGCGGGCCTGGCGCCGGCGGCCGAGGCCTTGCCGGACTTGAACGGGTCGTAGGCAGCGGGCGCACGGTCCTCGTCGCTGGCCGTCGGCTTCTCGGCCGCGTCCTTGGACTTCTTGGTCATGGTGTCGACCGTGACCTTGGCCTCGTCGCGGGCGCCTTCGATGGTGTCACGCAGGGACATTAGACTCCTTTGGGCTCAAACTCGGTACCGGTGATGATCTGGAACGCCTCCTGATAGCGCTTGGAGGTGCCCTCGATCACGTCCGCCGGGATGCGGGGCGGCTCGCCCTGCATGTCCCAGTTGGCGCGCAGCCAATCGCGGACGTATTGTTTGTCGTAGCTGGGCTGGACCTGGCCCTCTGCGTAGCCCTCGACCGGCCAGAAGCGGCTGGAGTCGGGGGTCAGGCACTCGTCGATGAGGGTCAGTTTGCCGTCGATGAAGCCGAACTCGAACTTCGTGTCGGCGATGATGATGCCGCGCGTGGCGGCGTACTCGGCCGCGGCCTTGTAGATGGCCAGCGAGGCGGAGCGCAGCTGGAGCGCGACCTCGTCGCCCACGATCTCGCAGCAGCGCTGGAACGAGATGTTCTCGTCGTGATCGCCGAGCTCGGCCTTGGTCGACGGGGTAAAGATGGGCTGCGGGAGCTTGGAGGCCTCGGTCAGGCCCTCGGGGAGCTTGATGCCGCAGACGGTGCCGTCGGCGTCGTAGGTCTTCTTTCCGGAGCCGGTGAGGTAGCCGCGCACGATGCACTCGATGGGCACGGTCTGGGCCTTCTTGACGAGCATGGAGCGGCCAGCGAGGTAGTCGCCGTACTGCTGGAACTCCTCGGGGAAGTCGGCGACGTCGCACGAGATCATGTGGTTGGGCATGAGGTCGGCGAAGCGCTCGAACCAGAACGCCGAGATACGGGTGAGGATCTCGCCCTTGTGGGGGATCTCGTCGGGCAGGATGAAGTCATACGCGGAGATGCGGTCGCTGGCGACCATGAGCAGGCTGTCGCCGCAATCGTAGATGTCGCGCACCTTGCCGTGCGAATCCGGACGCTTCTGAATCTCGGACATCGAATACCTCGGTTTCCTAATCGGCGACTCTGACGCGTCGCCACCCAGATGCATAACACACAGAAGTATACCGCTGCCGGCAGGCGCGCGGCTAGCCTTCCTGGATGGCCTGGGCGATGTTGCGGCGGCCGCGGTTCTGCGGGATGCGCAGGGTGAAGGTGGTGCCACGGCCGAGCTCGGACTCCACGAGGATGGTGCCGTTGTGCTTGTCGACGATCTCCTTGGTGAGCGAGAGGCCCACGCCGAGGCCGCCGCTCACGCGCTCGCGGCTGACGTCGGAGCGCCAGAAGCGGCTGAAGGTCTGGGGGATGTCCTCCTTGGCGATGCCGATGCCCGTGTCCTGCACGGATATGAGCACGTCGCCGCGCTCGGTCTTCACCGACACCTTCACGTAGCCGTCGGCGTCCGTGTAGCGCATGGCGTTGCTCATGAGGTTGACCACGGCCTCGCGGATGAGGTCGGCGTCGATGTCCGCCATGATCTCCTCGCGGCCGCTCTCGTTGATGAACCGCAGGTGGAGGCCCTTCTCGTGGAAGAGCGCATGCTGGCTCGAAACGAGGCTGCGCAGCAGGTAGACCACGTCGGTGCGCTCGGTCTTGAGCTCGTTGGCGTTGTTCTCCAGGCGGCTCAGCTTGAGCATGGCGTCCACCAGCCTGGACAAGCGCCTGACCTCGGAGGCGACCGTCTCGAAGTGCTCGTCGTCGGCGGGCAGCACGCCGTCCTGCATCGCCTCGACCGTGGCCTGCATGGCCATGAGCGGGGTGCGCAGCTCGTGGGCGACATCGCCCGTGAGCCGGTGCTCGAGCTTGATGTCGCGCTCGAGCGAGGTCGCCATGTCGTCGAAGGTCTCGCCGAGCTGGCCGACCTCGTTCTCACCCTTGACGCCGGAACGCGCGGTGAGGTCGCCGTTGCGGATCTGCTTGGCGGTGTCGGTGATCCTCTTTATGGGGGCGGACATGCGCCGGGAGGTGAAGTAGCCGATCACGCAGGCGAGGAGCACGCCCACCGACGCGGCGATGGCGATGGCCTCGAAGGAGCTCTCCTTGAAGGCGGTGTCCGACTTGGTCAGCAGGACGTCCGAGCCGAAGGCCCACAGGCGCACCTCGCCGACCGTGTTGCCCTCGGCGTCGCGCACGGGGGCGGTGACCACCGAGTCGGCGCCGGTGGGCGCGAGCGACTTGGAGGACTGGGGCTGGACCGTGCCGTCGGCGCGCGTCTTCGAGGAGCTGCCGCCCGCGGCCCAAGTGTCGTCGTAGAGCACGCCGCCGTCCGCATCGATGACCTGCACGCCGATGTCGGACGAGAACGCCGAGGCCGAGGCCGCGCGCTGGACGACGTCGGAGGTCCAGCGGCCCTGCGCCGAGTACGCCTCGGTGAGCGACTCGGCGGTCGAGTCGGCCATCGACTGCATGTTCGCCCTGGTGTAGGACGTGAACTGGTCGCCCCACACCACCGCGAGCACGACCACGAAGATCAGCGCCATCAGCACGGCGATGAGCGCGAACGCCAGCGTCATGCCCGACGCGAACGACTGCCCGCCGGCGGGCTTGGGCTTCAGGGTGTTCCACGAGTTACGAGTCGAGGGCTGCTTGGAGCCCTCGACTGCGTGCGCGTTATTTCCTATGACGAACTTGGCAGCCAAGGCGCCTCCCCGCGCTCGTTACTTCTCGGGCTTCTCGGGCGCCTCGAAGCGGTAGCCGACGCCGTGGACGGTGTAGAGCCAGCGCGGGTTGCGCGGGTCGTCGCCCAGCTTGGCGCGCAGGTTCTTGACGTGCGAGTCAATGGTGCGCTCGTAGCCCTCGAAGTCGTAGCCGAGGACCTTCTCGACGAGCTCCATGCGGGTGTACACGCGGCCCGGGTAGCGGGCGAGCGTGGTCAGGAGCTTGAACTCGGAGGCGGTGAGGTCGACCTCTTTGCCCTCGACGAGGACCTTGTGGCCCGAGATGTCGATGACGAGGTCGCCGAAGTCGAGGACCTCGAGCGCCGGCTCGACCTCGGTGTGGGCGCGGCGCAGCAGGGCGCGCACGCGGGCCACGAGCTCGCGCGGGCTGAAGGGCTTGATCAGGTAGTCGTCGGCGCCCAGCTCCAGGCCGATGATGCGGTCCTCGACCTCGCCCTTTGCGGTGAGCATGATGATGGGCACGTTCGAGGTCTCGCGGATGGCGCGGCAGACGCGCTCGCCCGAGAGCTTGGGCAGCATGAGGTCGAGGATCACGAGGTCGAAGGAGTGCTTCTCGAACTCCTCGACCGCGCTTTGGCCGTCGCCCACCCCGCGCACGAGGTAGTTCTCGCGCTCCAGGTAGGCGGCGACGGCGTCGCGAATCGCTTTCTCGTCCTCTACCAGCAGGATCTTCTTGTCGTCTGAAGCCATCGTGGCCTCCCAGCTGAACGGTTTTTTGTTTTCGGGGCGCAGGGCGCATCCCACAAGTGTGGATATTTTACCCCACCGCGCAACCGCGCGATCAGACTCCTAGGCGGAAGGCGCGAACCGTGACGCTGGCGGGGTAGCCGGTGTCGGCGTCCTTGACGGTGGCAAAGGTGACGAAGAGGTCGCAGTCGCCGCAGCGCGCCGGGTACTCGCCGTAGTCAACCGACCGGTCGATGGAGAGCAGCGACGAGTACTTCTGGTTCTTCGAATCCACCACCATGTAGGACGAGCGGCTCTTTATGAGGTAGAGGCCGTCGGTGCCGGCAGGGCACTCGGACGGCTCGCGATCAACCTTGATGAAGTCGCCCGAGCGCGTGCCCACGTAGGTGCCCATCTGGGAAAGAAGCCCGCCCGAGCTGTAGCTCGCCTCGATGGAGACGACGAACTTATCGCCCACGCGGGTGGCACGGAAGGGCTTGGCGCCGGCGGGCAGGACGAGCTGGTCCACCTGGGTGGACATGTTGTCCGAGGCGGAGTAGGCCGTAACCCCATAGAACGTGCCCTCGCCGGCGCGCACGCGCGGCGAGAGAATCACGTTGCCCGCGGAGACCGTCGGGCGCGTGGCGAAGCGGCCGGGAGACTCGACGACCTTGCGGGCGTCCTTGTCCCCGGTGGACCATAGGTAGCAGGCGGAGGACTCGGAGGTCTTTTTTCCCGAGAGCGAGGGCATGACCTGCCAGACGACCTTCGAGCCGGTGCAGGCGATGGGCGCCGGGTCGTAGTCGGAGTCGGCGTCCCAAAGCTTCTGGGGATCTCCGGAGAGCGCGCCGTCGGAGAACTTCGCCGCGTAGAGCTGCCAGGAGCGCGACGACATGTCGAGCTCGACCCACGCGTAGACCGAGTCCGAGCAGGCGACGTCGTAGATCACGGTCGTCGCGGCGGCGCCCTTCGGGGCCGAGACGACCTCCGACAGCGTGCCCGAGCTCGTCGAGAAGGCCCCGCCCTTGACGGCGGGCAGCGCCGAGGAGCCGGCGACGGTGGCGGGCACCCAGGTGCCCTCCGCGGGGCGCAGGACGCAGCCGAGCGGCAGGGTCCAGGTGCCCTCGAGGGTGAAGCCGTGGTTGTCCTCGTACTCGTAGGGCGACCCGTCGGCAGTCACGCTCACGGCGGAGTCGGAGTCGACGACCACGGGGTCGCTGACCTGGTCTTTGTTGTCGTGCGAGCAGCCGGCGAGGATGCCCACGGCAGCGCCCGCGACGCCCGCCGCGGCGGACGCCTTGAAGAAACCTCGTCTGGTGAGCTTGGGTCGGCGCACGTCTGTGTTCCTCCGCCTAGGGCGCCTGAGGCGCTGCTAGTTCGCCGCCGCGGGAGCCTGGCCGGCGGCGATGGCGTCCATGGCCTGCAGAAGCGCGGTCGAGAACTGATCGGCGCAGGAGGTCTTGCGCGGGCCGCAGGTGTTGCCCTTGAGGATCTCGGCGACCTCCTCGGTCGGGCGGCCGGCGACGAGCTTGGAGATGGCGGCGAGGTTGCCGGAGCATCCCCCGTCGAAGCTCACATGCTCGATGGTGCGGCCGTCGTCGGAAAGGTCGATGTGGATCATCTGGGAGCAGACGCCGCGCGGGCGGAAATCGATGTGCTGCATAGTGCGTGAATCCCCTTTAATTCGTCAGCGATGCTAGTATGCCCGTCATTCGGTGACGGTCGCCGGGGACGGCGGTTTTCCGCCGCCCTCCACATAACGACGGCCCTAGAACTCGAGCTGCTCCAGGCGGTCGAAGACGACGCCGACGCGGGTGAGGAAGCTGCGCGGGTCGAAGATCGCGTCGAGCTCGGACGCCTGCAGCTTGCCGCAGCGGGGGTCGGCCTCGAGCTTCTGGCGGAAGGTGGTGCCGGGCTCGCACTGCTGCACCTCTCGCCACGTGGCCATGGCGTTCTCCTGCACGATCTTGTAGGCGTCCTCGCGGGTGATGCCGGTGTCCACCAGGTGCAGCAGCACCTTGGAGGAGTAGATCAGGCCGCGGGTCTTGTTGAGGTTGGCCATCATCTGGGCCGGGTACAGGATCAGCCCGTCGACGATGCGGATGAGGCAGGTGAACATGTGGTCGAGGGCGATGAAGCTGTCTGCCTGCGCCACGCGCTCGGCGGAGCTGTGGCTGATGTCGCGCTCGTGCCACAGGGCCACGTTGTCGAAGGCGACCTGCGCGTTGGCCTTGACCACGCGCGAGAGGCCGCAGACCTTCTCGACCGTGATGGGGTTGCGCTTGTGGGGCATCGCGGAGCTGCCCTTCTGGCCCTTGCGGAACGGCTCCTCGGCCTCGAGGGTGTCGGTGCGCTGGAGGTTGCGGATCTCGGTCGCGATGCGCTCGCAGGTCGCGGCCGTGGTGGCCAGGACGCCGGCGAGGTAGGCGTGGTGGTCGCGGCTGATGACCTGGGTGGAAAGAGGGTCGTGCGTGAGGCCCAGGTGCTCGCAGACGTACTCCTCGACGCGCGGGTCGATGCTGGAGTAGGTGCCCACCGCGCCGGAGATCGCGCCGAAGGCCACGTTGTCGCGGGCGTCCTTCAGGCGGTCGAGGTCGCGCTTGAGCTCCCAAGCCCAGCTTCCGAACTTCATGCCGAAGGTCATGGGCTCGGCGTGGATGCCGTGGGTGCGGCCGACGCAGAGGGTGTCCTTCTCCTCGAAGGCGCGGCGCTTGCAGATCTGGCCGAGCTTCTTGCAGTCCTCGATGAGGATGTCGGTGGCCTGGACGAGCTGGTAGCACAGGGCGGTGTCGCCGAGGTCGGAGGAGGTCATGCCGTAGTGGACCCAGCGGGAGGGCTTGGGCTGGCCGGCGGGCACGTCGGCGTCGATGTAGGAGCCCATGTTGGTCAGGAAGGCGATGACGTCGTGGTTGGTCACGGCCTCGATGGCGTCGACCTCCTCCTTGTTGAAGGCGGCGTGCTCGCGGATCCAGGCGGCCTCCTCCTTCGTGATTCCGCTCTCGCCCAGCTCGGCGTGGGCCTCGCAGGCCAGGATCTCGATCTCCTGCCAGACGGCGTACTTGTTCTCCAGCGAGAAGATGTGGCCCATCTCCGGGCGGGTGTAGCGATCGATCATGCGGGGTCCTCCAAATGGTTGGCGAGACATACAAGGCTATTCTACCTGCGACGCGCCGCCTGTTTGGTGGCGTGCGTGAACCAGCTTAAAAACCGCCACTTGGCATGCGCGAAGGCGCGCCCCGAAGCAATGTCTTCTTGCTCCGGGGCGCGCCTAGGACAATCGTTCTTTGGTTACAGCGCGGCCTTGGCCTCGGCGAGCTGCTGCTTGACGGCCTCGATGCCGGTGCCGCCGTAGGTTGTACGGGCATTGGCGATGCCCTCGGGGTCGAGGTCGGCGGCGATGTCGTCGCCGAAGAGGTCGCTCGCGGCGCGGAACTCGTCGGCCGTCAGGTCCTCCAGGCCCTTGCCGTGCTTCTCGCAGTAGAGGACGAGCTCGCCCACCACGCGGTGCGCGTCGCGGAACGGCATGCCCTTCTTTGCGAGATAGTCGGCCACGTCGGTCGCGGCGGTGAAGCCGAGCTTGGCCTGCTTGAGCATGACGTCGGCGTTGACCTGCATGGTCTCGAGCATGCCCGCGGCGATCTCCATGCAGTCGGAGAGCGTCTTGACGGCGTCCATCGGGCCCTCCTTGCACTCCTGGAGGTCCTTGTTGTACGCGAGCGGCAGCGACTTCATCGTGGTGAGGAGCGCCATCAGGTCGCCGTAGACGCGACCGCACTTGCCGCGCGTGAGCTCGGCGAAGTCGGGGTTCTTCTTCTGCGGCATGATCGAGGAGCCGGTGGAGTAGCTGTCGGAGAGCGTGATGAAGCCGAACTCGGTGGAGCTCCACAGCACGATCTCCTCGCACAGGCGGC
>NZ_DAWEMK010000003.1:28102-35932 GCF_052362415.1 Paratractidigestivibacter sp.
TCCGTGGTGCGCTGGCGGTCGAGCGGGTAGGTGGTGCCGGCGAGCGCCGCGGCGCCGAGCGGGTTCGCGTCCGCCGCGTCGAGGGCGGCGACCAGGCGCTTGCGGTCGCGCGTGAACATCCAGAAGTACGCGAGCATATGGTGGCTGAAGAGCACCGGCTGCGCGTGCTGGAGGTGGGTGTAGCCGGGCATCACGACGCCCATGTGCTTGCGGGCGACGTCGACGAGTACGCGGCGCAGGGCGTCGTTACCCTCGATGAGGTGGGAGCAGAGCTCCTTGGCGTACAGCCGGATGTCGGTCGCTACCTGGTCGTTGCGGGAGCGGCCGGTGTGCAGGCGCGCGCCCGGGGTGCCGATGTTGCGCGTGAGGGCACCTTCGACGGCCATGTGGATATCCTCGTCGTTGACGTCCCAGGCAAACTCGCCGCGCTCGATCTGGCCGGCGATGTCGGCCAGGCCCGCGTCGATGGCGGCCTGGTCCTCATCGGAGATGATGCCCTGCTCGGCGAGCATGCGCGCGTGCGCGCGGCTGCCCGCGATGTCCTGCTGGGCCATCGCCTTGTCGACCTCGAGGGACGCGCCGAACTCCTGCGTGAAGGCGTCGACGCCCTTCTCGAACCTACCACCCCAAAGCGCCATGCGCCCTCCTTGTGCTTGCTAGCTAAATCGTCCCAGCTAGATTACCTCACCGCCGCGGGCGCCGCCACGCGCGGCAACGGAGCGGCAACGTCTGTGGCGCGGCGGCAGGCTACGGGCCCATCCGGGCTCGCGGCTACCCTTCTCGCCGCGCCCGTCGCCATCGGCGCGGCAGCGGCCCTTCTTGCCAATAACGTACAAGTTTGACCTCTACAGACGCAAAGAAGCCCCAACGACGTCAAACTTGTACGTTAATACCCCTGGCGACCTCACAACGAATACCTCGGTAGCCCACCCCCGAACCATTCCCTGAGCACTTTCGACTTCCTCTCGAGCTCGCGGGCGTAATCCTGGGCCTCGGACCAGGGCAGCATCGACCACAGCAGCTCCTGCCGCCTCTTTGCGGCGCCCGCGCTCGCCAAGTACCCGACGGCGAAGCCGGGCACCTCGACACCCATCGCCTCGACGCAGCGAAGCGTCTCGACCACGAGCGCGTCGAGTGCCTTCTCCTCAAAGAGATCCTCCGAGCAGACGGGCAGGATCATCTTGCCCATCGCCATAAGCTCCCGATTTCTGCGCAGGTCATCGACGTATTTGCCGCGCGCGGCCTTGATGGCCGCAGCCCTTGCATGCCCGTCTGCCGCCGCGGCGACCGCCTGGAGATCGTAGTGCCCGCGGCCGTCGTAGTTGAACCCAACCGGCGCGGCCGCGAGCTCGATGTCGGGGACGCGCGACTCGGGGCATCCCCGGACGACGAGCTCGGGTGGGTTCTCGTGCCTGACGTTGAGGCGCACCTCGCCCAGCCCGTAGCCGCCTACCGTCAGCGGAAGGGTCAGCATCGTGGCGAGAACCGCCTCCATGGGCGACCAGGCGTTGTCCGCCACATACGCCAGCGCGCGATAGGCGTCCTCTTTGCCGGGGAGGTATGTGCACGCCCCGAGGAACTCCCGGATCTTTCCGACGGAGGTCGCCGCCTCGATGCCGAAAGCGACCGTCCCCATCATGGGGTCGGCAGGGTCCCTCCCGAAGGTCCCGCACAGCTCGTAACCCAAAAGCACGAGGACGGGGAACCGCAGCCTGCCGACCATGTCGACGAACAGAAGCTCCGGTGAGGGAATCGCCACGCCGTTGCCGACGTCGATGAAGGAGCCGGCGCGGAGGCCGGCCCCGTAGACCGTGTTGCGCGCGAAGCTCGCGCCGAGGCGCTGGGCGGGCTTGGGGACGACGACGTCGAGCGGGCGCTCCTTTGTCGGCGGCGCCGAGAGGAGCAGCGCGTCGAGTGGCAACGCGCCCGTGGTCCAGCGCTTGCGCGGAGCGGGGTCGGGCGCAGGAGGGTCGATGCGCCTCCGCAAAGCCGAGGGGTCCCGGCGCCGCACGTCGCGCAGGATCCGCAGCCCGGCGAGGCCGTTGACGGCGAGTTTCATGGGGTGGCCCTTCTTCGCAAAGAAATAACGTGCAAGTTCACGCTCAACATGCCGAGAAGGGCACTTCCATGCGTGAACTTGCACGTTATTGTCGATGCGCAGCGCGCCGGTCAGGCCGATGAACGCTCTCGGGCGCCGTCATTTGCGGCGAACGGCTGCTCGCCGCCGGCGAAGGGCTTCTTGCCAGAAGACCTTCCCAGCCCTAGTCGACCGCGGTGAGGCCGCTCTTGGGGCCCTGGACCTTGGACCAGGTCTGGGACTCGAGACCGTGCAGGGCGATGAAGCCGCGCGACGCGGTGTGATCGAAGGTGTCGCCCTCGTCGTAGGTGGCCAGGTTGTAGTCGTAGAGGCTGTAGGGCGAGCGCATACCGTCGATGAAGAGGCCACCTTTGCAGAGCTTGATGCGCACGTCGCCGGTGACGAACTGCGAGCAGAACTCGTTGTAGGCGTCGATGGCGAGCTTGGCCTGGCTGAACCACAGGCCGTTGTACACGAGGTCTGCCCACTGCTCGTCGAGCTCGCGCTTGGTCTTCTGGGTGTTCACGTCGAGGCACATCTGCTCCATGGTCTCGTGCGCGGTGATGAGCAGCAGCGCGCCCGGGCACTCGTAGCACTCGCGGGACTTGATGCCCACGACGCGGTTCTCGACCATATCGATGCGGCCGTAGCCGTTGCGGCCGGCGATCTCGTTGGCCTTGATGATGAGGTCGAGCAGCGGCATCTTCTCGCCGTTGAGGGCAACGGGCAGGCCCTTCTCGAACGAGATGACGACGGTCTCGGGCTCGGCCGGGCAGTCCTCGAGGTTGCTGGTCATCGTCCAGATGTCCGCGGGCGGCTCGTTCCAGGTGTCCTCAAGGACGCCGCACTCGATGGCGCGGCCCCAGAGGTTGTCGTCGATGGAGTAGGGCTTTTTGTGCGTGACGGGCACGGGCACGTCGTGGGCGGCCGCCCACTCCATCTCGGAGTCGCGGGTCGTCAGGTCCCAGACGCGGACCGGGGCGATGATCTCGAGGGAGGGGTCGAGCGCGCGGATCTCGGTCTCGAAGCGGACCTGGTCGTTGCCCTTACCGGTGCAGCCGTGCGCGACGTACTTGGCGCCGGTGGCGTGGGCGATGTCGACGATGTGCTTGGAGATCAGCGGGCGGGACAGCGCGGAGAGCAGCGGGTAGACCTTCTGGTACTTGGCGTTGGCCTTGATGGCGTGCGAGAGGTACTTGTCGGCGTACTCCTCGCGCATGTCGACGGCCTCGGAGTGGATGGCGCCCATGTCGAGGGCCTTCTTCTCGATCCAGGTGAGGTCTTTCTCGTCCTGGCCGACGTTGCCGCAGATGGCGACGACGTCGAGGCCCTTCTCGACCTGGAGCCATTTGACGATAACGGACGTGTCGAGGCCGCCGGAGTACGCGAGGACGACTTTTTCCTTCTCTGCCATTGTTCGATTCCTTTCGTTGGCTGTATGCACGGTTTTGTGTGGCGCGGATAGCGCGGGTAATACGGATGACGCAGGTCAATCACAGCAAAGCTCAACACCCGACGACGCCGGACGTTGCGAATGATTTATCTTTGGCGGGAACGCACAGAGACAAGGACGCAGCGCACGCGACATCGCGGGCTAGATTCGTCGCATCTGGCGTCGGTTCATGGGGAAAGAGGCGAACAGCTGGCTAAGCACAGCGTCGTGGCACATCATTTGGCTTCTTTCGCCTCCCCTAAAGACTAGTGGCCCGCGATATGTGCGCGGGGCTGCAATCAACGACCTCGACTATATGCCTGTGGGCGCGGCGCGCGCAACCCGCGGCGCGCATAGAATCCGTTTGGAAACAAAGAAGCCCGCGACGGGAGCGGGAGGCCGCGCGACGCGGCACCTCGCGGGCGCGGGCGAGCGGCGCGCGCATCGCTCCATGCGGCCCCCGCGGCGCTCTAAGGGATGGGCGGCGCGGGCCTTTGCGGCGCCCCGACGCGCATGAGGGCGGGATTTGTCCCCTGATCCGCCTCGGGAACCAAAGCTTGCCGGCGACAACAAAAAAGGTCGAAGCAAAATCTGCTTCGACCTGCTCAAATGCGGTGGTGCGCCGTCAGGGTTTCGAACCCTGGACCTTGGGATTAAAAGTCCCCTGCTCTACCAACTGAGCTAACGGCGCGTATGCGTTTGTCGATTTTAACACGACAACCCGCGCGATGCGGTGAGGCTACTCCTCCCAAGCCCACTGGCCGCCGACGAAGACCGGGGTCTCGGCCCCGTCCGCGTCGACGCCCCAGATGTTGAGGTCGTCGGAGCCGACCATGAAGTCCACGTGTGTCGAGCTCTGGTTGACGCCGAGGGCCAGTAGGCCGTCCTTATCGGCGTCGAGGCCGCCCTCGACGCACTCCGGGAAGCCCATGCCGAGCGCCAGGTGGCAGCTCGCGTTCTCGTCGTAGAGCGTGTCGTAGAACAGCGTCTTGCTCTGGCGAATCGGGGTGTTCTTGGAGACGAGCGCGACCTCGCCGAGGCGGCAGCTGTTCTCGTCGGCCTCGATGATGCTGCGCAGGACCTCGCGCCCCTGCTCGGCGTCGAACTCGACCGCGCAGCCGCCCTCGAAGCGGATCCAGAAATCGCGGATGACCTGCCCGGAGTGCACGAGCGGCATCGCGGAGTACACGACGCCGTCGGCGCGCTTGCGGTCGGGCGAGGTGAAGAGCTCCTCGGTCGGGATGTTGGGGAAGAACACCGTGCCCGTGACGGTGCGCCCGGCGCCGCCGTCCCAGATGTGGCCGGCGGTGAGGCCCACCGTGAGGTCCGTGCCGTTGGAAGAGCGGTAGCGCAGCGCGTCGAAGTGGTGCTGGTTGAGCCAGCGCTTGGTCTTCTCGAAGGAGGCGTTGTGCGTCTCCCAGGCGCTCTCGGGATCGTCTCCGTCGGCGCGCGACGTCGCGAGGATCAGGTTCCACAGCCGGTAGACGGCCTCAGCGTCGGACTTGCCGGGGAACACCTCGCGGGCCCACGCCGCCACGGGGACGCCCGCGATGCACCAGACGTTACGGCCGAAGTCCATGCCGTCGCGGAACGAGCGGCACTGCGTGTTGCGCGCCTTGCGGGCTGCGGCGGGCTTGGCCGGGTCGATGCCCTTGAGCGAGGACGGATCGCTCCCCTCGAGGAAGAGGAACGCAGCGCCGGCCTCGGCGAGGCTGTTGAGCTGCTCGACCTGCCAGGACGGGGTGTTCTCGAACCAGGAGGTCTCCACGTTCTCGTAGGTCAGGCGCGAGACGGCGTCGTCGTGCCAGATCACGGTCACATGGCCCGCGCCGGCGCGGTAGGCGCGCTCGACCACGCGGCGGGCGAAGTCGGCGCGCTCCACGGGGGCATCGAGCACGAGCTCCTGGCCCGGCTTGAGGGCGACGCCCTTCTTTACGAGGAGGTTCGCGTAGAGATCGAGCTGGTCGGAGAGGGCATCGGTGGCGATGCGGCACTCCTCGTCGGTCATGGGGATGGGAGGCATAGGCAGATCCTTTCTTGCGGTCGAGCTGCCTTCTTCGTATACCCAACCGCGGCATGAAAAAGGCCCCCGGAGGGGCCAGAGGTTGTATGGAGCGGGCAACGGGACTCGAACCCGCGGATGTCAGCTTGGGAAGCTGATGCCTTACCACTTGGCGATGCCCGCAAAGCTGTTAAATCGTACCACAAGCCGCGGAGGATAACAGCAGGGGACGTGCACTTCTTGGCCGCATCGGCTGACAAGAAGTGCGCGTCCCCTGGTAAACGCGATCGCTCGCGCGGGCTAGCTGCGGCGGATGAGCTCCGTGACGGCCTCGGTGACGGCGACTGCCTGCTCGGGGACGAGGTTCTCGGCGACGTCGGCGGCGGTGCGGGAGAGCGCACGGGTGCCGGGGGCGTCGGTGCCCATGATCGTGACGGCGCGCATCGAGGAAAGCATCGCCGGCGTGGCGTCAGTGGATGCCCAGTCGTACTTGGCCTTCTCGACCGGGAGGTGCAGGTCGGACGCAATCGTACTGAGCATGCGGAGCATGCGGCGGTCGGCGCGGCGCGTGACCAGGAGCCCCTCGCGGGTGAGCAAGGTGAGGTCGCCGGCGGCGACGGAGTCGAGGTTGATCACGAACGAGCCGCGGATCTGCTGGCGGTGCTCGGCGAGGAAGGCGCGCATGCCCGCGTGGTCGCAGTCGCTCGCGCCGAGCGCGACGAACCAGATGTCGTGCGAGATCAGCGCGTCGTCGCCGAGGCCGAGGATGGCCTCGCGGAGATCGGACTCGTCCGGCGCGCCCTCGGGGACGATATCCTGGCCGGACTCGCCCTCCTCGACCATGCGCAGGCCGGCGCGGGGCGCGGCGCCGCCCTTCCAGCCGCCGTGCTTGCCGGAGTGCTTGCCAGCGGACGGCTCGTCCTCCTCGGCATCAGACTTCGAGAAGAGGCCCTTGAACTTGCCCATGATGCCCTCGCCGGCATCGGCCTGAGGCTCCACGGGCGCGAAGTCGGCCTCGTCGGCGGGCGCGGAGATCGTCTCGATCTGGCCGCCGGCGAGCTGCTGGCCCGCGGCCTGCGCGGTGGAAGCCTGCGCACGGCCCGCTGCGGGGGCGACCTTCGGCGCGCTGGGGTCGGTGCCGAAGGGGTCGTTGCCTGCGGCGGAGGGGTCGGGCAGGTCAAAGAGGGTCGCGCGGCGGGCGACGTTGCCCGGCTGCGGGCGGAAGCTCGTCTTGCCCCACTCGGGGTCGTCGGGGGCGGCGGGCCTCGTCTTGGCGACGGGCATGGGCTGGGTGCCGCCCGCGTCCACGTCGCCCTCTGCGGTGAGACCGGCGTTGTCCGGGTTGAGGGTCGTCCCATCCTCGAGGCCGTCGAAGTTGACGGCGGCGCCGGTCACCGCGGTCTGCTCGGCGGGCTGCTGGGGCTCGGCGACGGCAGGGGTGACGGCGGTCTGCTCGGCGGGAACGGCGATGTTCGCGGTCGTCTGCGCGGCCTGGTCGGCGGCGACGGGTTGCTGCGCGGCGGGCGCGTCCTGGGCAGGTTCCTCGCCGAAGGGGATCAGGTTGTCGGTCGACATCTCCTGGGCCGCGGCGGGCTGCTCATCGGGGAGCTCCTCGTACTCGGCATCGGGGACGTCCTCCGGCTCGTAGGACCTGTTTCGCGAGAAGAACGAGCGAATCGCCTGTGCCGCGGAGGCAGCGGGGTCGGACGGCTCCGAAGCGGGCTCGGCGGCGTCGAAGCCGTCTACGGGCTCCCAGTCCGCGGCGTCGTCGGCCGCGGGGGCGTAATCGTCGGCAGGCTCTTCCGCCGCAGGGGCGTACTCATCGACGTAGCCGTCGTCAGCGTAGCCCGCGGCGGGCGCGGGGTCGTCTGCGGAGGGAGTCGCGAGCTCGTCGGCAGGCGCCACGGGCGCGGCGGCGTCCGCAGGCACGGGCTCGGCCTCTTCCTCGGCGGCGTCGGGCGCGACTGCCTCGGCGGGAGCGCCCTGCTCAGCGGGCTCGCTCTCGGGCTCGGCGCCCTCGGCGGCGGCCTCGAAGGGATCCTCGACGGGGCCGTAGCCCTCCTCGTCGCCTTCGGCGGACTCGTCGTAGGCGTCCCACTCGGCGGGGGCGTCCCCCTCCCAGGCGGGCTGGTCCTCCCCGCGCTTCGACGAGAACTTCTCGCCGAGGCCGGCGATGGCGGACTTGGCGCGGTCGAGCACACCCATCAGCGTCTCCATGACGGTGGGCTTGTCGTCCTCCATGTTGTATGCGTCGACGGGCAGCGGCTCGTAGTCGGTCTCCTGCTCCGGAGTGACGTCTGTCACGCCGAGCCGCGCGGC